>NZ_JBMHYI010000042.1:0-154718 GCF_058498515.1 Bryocella sp. | reverse complement strand
CCAGAAAAACACTCGGCTGGAAAGCCCCAGCAGAACTCTTCCTCCCAGATGGACAATTCGACTTCGTACACTTCTGGGCTAACATCACCAACAACGTTGCACTTGGTTCCTGAATCCGCCCACCCGGCGTTGGCGGGAGCAAATGCAGATTCCCTTCGGGAATGACAATCCAAAAAGGAAAAGAGGGGCCTACTTGGCGGCTGCGGCTGTTCTTGCTTCTACGTCGAAGACGTTGGGGTCGGGGTTGGTGAAGAACTTTTTGTGGAGGGAGCGGATGGCTTCTTCTACGTCGGACTCGTCGATCATGAAGCTCATGTTGATCTCGCTGGCTCCCTGGGAGATCATGCGCAGGTTGACGTGGGAGACGGCGGAGAAGACCTGGCCGGAGATGCCGGCCTCGCCGCGGATGTTTTCGCCGACGAGGCAGATGAGGGCCTTGTCGCCTTCGTACTTGACGTCAGCGATCTTGGAGAGCTCGGCGCAGATCTCGGGGAGGGCTTCGCGGGAGTCTACCGTTACTGAAATCGAGACTTCGCTGGTCGAGACCATGTCGATGGCGCACTTGTGGCGATCGAAGACGTCGAAGACCTGCTTGAGGAAGCCGTGCGCGAGGAGCATGCGGCTGGCGACGATGTCGATGATGGTGAGCTTCTTTTTCGCGGCGATGGACTTGAAGGGCGAGGTGCAGTGGGGCGAGGTGGCCGCGATCTCGGTGCCGCCGTTGTCGGGGTTGCGCGAGTTGAGGACGAAGACGGGGATGTTCTTCTGCACGGCCGGGAGGATGGTGGCGGGGTGCAGGACCTTGGCGCCGAAGTAGGCGAGCTCGGCGGCCTCTTCGAAGCTGATGGTCTTGACGCGGAGCGCGTCGGGACAGATGCGCGGGTCGGTGGTCATGATGCCGTTGACGTCGGTCCAGATCTCGATGGCTCCGCCGTGAAGGCCACCGCCGACGAGAGCTCCGGTGTAGTCGGAGCCGCCGCGGCCCAGCGTGGTGGTGATGCCTTTGCAGGAGCCGAGAAAGCCGCCCATGACGGGGACCTTGCTGGCTTCGACGAGCGGGAGGACATGCTCGGTGAGGGCGCGCTCGATCTGGTCTTCCTGGGGATGGGCCTTGCCGTAGTGGTCGTCGGTGAGGATGACGGTGCGGGAGTCGACGTGAACGGAGTTCATGTCGAGTTCGGCGAAGGCAGCGGCGACCATGATGGACGAGAGGCGCTCGCCGAAGCTGACGACGTTGTCCTCGGTGCGTGGGGTGAGCTCGCCGACGGCGCAGATGCCGCGGAGGAGATCGTCGAGCGCGTCGAAGTGATGATGGATGGCGAGCTGCACGGCCTGGAGGCGGTCTTCGCTGGTGGCGGGAACTAATTCGCCGATCGTCTTGAGGTGGCGGGTGCGGAGGGTGTCGGAGAGCTGGAGCGCGCCTTCGCGATCGTTCTTTCCGGCGGCGGCTGCGGCGGCGAGGAGGGTGTCGGTGACCTTGCTCATCGCGGAGACGACGACGATGGGCTTGAGGTTCTTGGCGACACGGCCGGCGACGATGGCGCCGGTGCGCCTGATGGCGGTGGCGTCCTCGACGGAGGTGCCACCGAACTTCATGACGACGATGTCGGGACGAGGTGTGGTTACAGCCTGGCTCATGCGTTCACCAGACTGTCAGCTTCGGTCGGGATGACGTTGCTGTTCACGGGGGGGAACTTGCGGAAGTCGAACTTGCCGAGGACGGCGAGGATCTCGGCGTTGAGGATGGCGGCTCCGGCGGCTCCGCGGACGGTGTTGTGGGAGAGGAGGGTGAACTTCCAGTCGAAGAGGGAGCAGGGGCGGAGGCGGCCGACGGTGGTGGCCATGCCGTCGCCGCGCATGAGGTCGAGGCGAGGCTGTGGGCGGGTGGGGCCGGGCTCGTAGGCGACGGGCTGCAGCGGGGCGGACGGCAGATGCGTGCCGGCGAGGATGGACTGCGGGAGCTTGCCACTGAGCGGCTGGAACTCGGCCCAGGCGGCGAGGATTTCGGCTTCGGTCGCGGGCGTGGAGAGCTTCACGCTGACGCACTCGGTGTGGCCTTCAAGCACAGGGACGCGGTTGCACATGGCGGAGACGGTGATGGGTGCGGGCTCGAAGCCGACGGCTGCGTCGCCGTGGACGCGGACGCCGCCGAGGAGCTTGCCGACTTCTTCCTGCAGCTTCTCTTCTTCATTCTTGATGAAGGGGATGACGTTGCCGAGGATGTCGAGGGAAGGGACGCCGGGATAGCCGGCGCCGGAGACGGCCTGCATGGTTGCGACGAAGAGCTTGTCGATACCGAACCTGGCGTGCAGTGCGGCCAGGGGCAGCACGAGACCGATGGCGCAGCAGTTGGGGTTGGTGACGAGGAAGCCGCCGCTTGCTTTGCGGCTGGCTTGCGACTCGATGACTTCAAAGTGCTCGACGTTGACCTCGGGCACGACGAGGGGGACGTCGGAGGCCATGCGGAAGGCGGAGGAGTTGGAGATGACGGCGCAGCCGGCGGCGGCGAAGCGGGGCTCTAGCTCTTTGGCGATGGGGGCGTCGATCGACGAGAAGATGATGCGGGGCAGATCAGCCGCGTGCTCGTCGGGCGTGAAGGCCTCGGGCGTGTTAGGCTGCAGCACCATGTTCGCGATGCGCTCGGGCAGGGGCGTATCGAGACGCCAGGCGCAGGCTTCGGCGTAGGTTTTGCCGGCGGAGCGGTCGGAGGCGGCGAGCCAGGTGATGTTGAACCAGGGGTGGTCGGCGAGGAGCTGGATGAAGCGCTGACCGACGGCGCCCGTGGCGCCCAGAATTCCAACGTTACGGCGTTCCATCAGGGTATTTTAGCAGCGGCGAAGCCGCGGGTAGCTCGCTGGCGCGGGGTAGCGCTTCGCGGTAGCGTGCTGTCGCACGTCTAGGAGTACATGGCGGGGATCGGCTGCGTGAGGCGGTGAGTTCCTGGCGCTCTAGCGTTGCATCGGCAGATTCCGCTGTGGCGTTTCCGTCCAATTTCGTCGAGCAGAAGTTGTATAGGGACGATGCGTATGGCTTTTTATACTGTCGCAAATCGATCCATCACACGCATTGAAGCTGCTCACCCAACTCGACGTGAGAACACTGATGGGGAACGACATCGTCGTTTGCCTTCTGCTGATGCTTGTGATGTTTCTGATGGCTGGCCGCCTTCGGGAGATGACGGGGCTTCGGCAGCTTGCCGTGTCCTACCTATTGATGAGTTGTGGGCTGAGCATCCTTCTGCTGCGAGGCGTGGTGCCGCCACTGGCGACGATTCTGATCCAGAATGGCTGTTTCTATGCAGGGATCATGCTCCAGTTTGCCGGCACCCAGGCGTTGCTGGGTCTTCGTGCGCGCCTTGGCCCGTCGCTTGCGATAGCGATCCTGTCGGATGCGACGTTGGGCTATCTCCACTCGCCCAACAGGATTGGTATCCGCATTGCGATCTACTCCTGCACGTGCCTGGCGTTGCGGATCCCGCTGTTGATGAGCCTGTTGCGTCATGCGCAGCGGGGCCTGGTGGTGAGGCTGCTTAGCGGATTCACCGTGTTCTTCATGGTGTGCGAGGTGGCGCGCGGCGTACTGACCCTGATGGCAGGAGCTTCCAGTGATCTCTTCAGATACAACATCGTGCAGTCCACTTACATCGCAGTCACCCTCATTGCGGGCTGCGGTATCGGCTTTCTGAGCGTGGTGCTCGCGGCACAAGAGGCGACGGGCTTGAGCGAGCGCAGGGCACGGCGCGACATGCTGACAGGTGCGCTCAATCGCCTGGGGATCGAAGAGCTGCTCGCGGTGGAATTGAGCCGCTGCAGGCGTACGCAGACTGCCATGGCGCTTGCGCTTCTGGATATTGACGATTTCAAGTTGTTCAATGACAAGGATGGCCATTCCGCGGGCGATGACGTGCTGCGGAAGATTGCCGACTGCATCTCGCGGAACCTGCGCCCTTACGATGCCTGCGGCCGTATCGGAGGCGACGAGTTCCTGGTGTTGATCCCGGCGTCCGGCTCGCTGGAGGCGGAACGGATCTGTCACCGCATCCTGGGAGCGGTGCTAGATCTGCCCAGTTACCCCAACGTGGGGAGAGCTCCTACTGTGAGCATCGGGTTCACCGAGGTCGACGAGCTGGATACGGTCGAAGATCTGATGAAGCGAGCGGACGAGGCTCTTTATGCTGCGAAGCGGCTGGGAAAGAACTGTGCGCAGGTGAAGCTGGCTCCGATTGGTGGCCAGACTCGCATCGTCGATGTGGCTGTGAGTGCGTCGATGTAAGCGGGGTGGTTGGCGTGAAGTGCTCTAGCTCGCTGGCGCGAGGTAGCGCTTCGCGTTGGCGCGCTGTCGCGCGTTAGGAGTTGTCAGTGGGCGTTCATGCCATAAAGAAGGTTTATGGAGTCGCCAGCATTCCCCTCAGCGGCTAAAGCCGCATTTTAATCACTACCCTTATGGCGGGACTGAAGTCCCGCCCTGACAAAGCGGGCTTAGCCGTTCCATAACGCGCGAAGCGCGCTGACACTCGCTCACGTGCGAAGCACGCAAAAGCGGATCAGCGCGCTGCAGTGGTTAGTCGACTGCGACGACGCGGCGGCGGGTGTAGACGCGGGAGCCGCCTCCGCCCCAGGCGATGAGGAGCGAGATGACGTGCAGCAGGAACCAGATGGTGATGCCCTGGTCCTGGTAGATCCAGAAGAGGATGAGGAGGCGCGGCACGAGGATCGCGACGATGATGGGGATGAGGCCGACGGTCGGCGGGATGTAGGTCGTCATGGAGTGCTGCAGCCAGGCCACCAGGATGCAGATGCGAGGCAGGAACAGCGAGAGCACAAGAAACCATAAGGGAATCGAGTGGACTGGGAAGGTAAGGGAGAAGTTCATGCGTGCGGCCTCTCTGGCAGTTGAGCGGGAATGTTAATCGGAGCCCTAGCTTTCAGTGGGATGTGGCGGGTCGCGGTGGAGTTGTGCCGGGGCCGTGAATTCGGGGCGTGGCAGGTGGCGAATTCGGGGGTCCTTCGCGTCGCTCAGGATGACGACGAAAAGCAAAAGCAGATCCCCTGCGGGGATGACAACAAGAGAGGCAACGGCAAGTGCACCCGGACCAACCGTACCTGAAGAGGGCGATTTCATCGCGGGCTGGCGAGGTCCCTCACCGGCTGAAGCCGGTTCTCTGGCGGGCCTTTGTGTCAGGGCTGAAGTCCTCCGACGATGCTCAGGACGACCTGTCGTTCGTGCTCTGCCGTGGATGCCGCGGGCCGTGCCCTGCAGTTCGTCCGTGCCCCCGGCCGTTTTTGCTCTGCCGTTCGTGCTCTGCCCTTCGGCTCGCTACTTTGTGGGAGCGGTGAAGGTGAAGTCGGCTTTGGTGGTGCTGCCGCCGGTGACGGCTATGGGGACTTCTTGTTCGCCCATTTTTTCGTGGACGGCGGCGAGGATGTAGTGGCCGGGGGGCAGGCCGTGGATGGTGAAGCTGCCGTCGGGGCCGGTGACGGCAAAGTAGGGGTTGGGTGCGACGTTGATGAAGGCGTTCATCCACGGGTGGTTGTTGCAGCGGACGGGAATCATCGCTTCGGCGGTCTTGAAGATGGCGGTCTGGGGCGCGGCTTGCGGGCCTTGCGAGATGTCCACGGTGGTGTTGCCGGGATTCGTGGGCACGACGTGGATGTTGTGCATGGTGGCGTCGGAGTTATGGAACGAGACGGAGGCACCCTGCTGCAGTGCGATGACGTGCGGGGTGTACCTGCAGTCTTTCTGATCGAGCAGGACGGGCGCGGTTCCGGCGGAGGCTGAGGTCTCCTGGGCTCCGGATTTCACGTAGACGTAGACGTTGGCGACGTGGCCCTTGTCGATGACGTAGGGCTCGCTCATGTTGTCGGCGCCGAAGGCGCAGCCGGGGTCCATCGACATGTCGATGTGGACTCGCTGGGGGATGGCTCCGGTGAACTTCACGATGCCGCTGACAGAGCCGAAGGAAGACGGTGGCGCGGCTGAAGGCGTGAAGACGGGTGCTTGCGAGTAGGACGTTGTTGCTGAGGTCGAGGCATCGCCGGCGGAGGAGGGTGTGCTCTTGCAGCCGGTGGCGAGCAGGATGGCGGCGAGTGTGGCGGCGGGGATCAGGGCTCGGACGTTCACGCTTCTATGATGCTCCTGTTTTCGGATGTCTTGAAGGGCGCAGACCCGCAATGCCGTCGCAATGCCGTCGAGCCAGAAACGTTCACACCTCTACAGAATGCTTCTTCTGTAGAGGTGCGAGGTGTTCAGGATTTCAGGGGCGAGGATTCCTGCGCGGCCCGAGCGGTTATAGGGGAGCTCTGTTGAGCTTCGAGGTTTCGAGCTACGAGCTATGAGGAGAGGCTATAGCGCGGCGATGACCGATTCGGTGAAGGCCTTGGTGCCGGAGGTTCCGCCTACGTCGCCGGTGAGGGTCTTGCCTTCGGCGTAGACCTTTACGAGGGCGGCGTGGATGAGGTTCGCGGTCTCGGACTCATCGATGTGATGGAGCATGAGGACGGCGGATTGCAGGAGGGCGGTGGGGTTGGCTTTGTCCTGGCCGGCGATGTCGGGCGCGGAGCCGTGGACGGCTTCGAAGATCGCGTGCTCCTTGCCGAGGTTGGCTCCGGGTACGAGGCCGAGGCCGCCGACGAAGGCGGAGCAGAGGTCCGAGAGGATGTCGCCGTAGAGGTTGGTGGTGAGGATGACGTCGTACTGCCAGGGGTTGAGCACGAGCTGCATGCAGGTGTTGTCGACGATGTGCTCGATGTACTGGATCTCGGGATAGTCCTTGGCGACCTTGCGGCAGCACTCCAGGAAGAGACCGTCGGACATCTTCATGATGTTGGCCTTGTGGATGGCGTGGATCTTCTTGCGGCCGTGCTTGCGGGCGTAGGCGAAGGCGGACTCGGCGATGCGGGTGGAGCCCTTGCGGGTGATGATCTTGAGGGACTGCGCGATGTCGGGATTGATCATGAGCTCGAGGCCGGCGTAGAGGTCCTCGGTGTTCTCGCGGAAGATGATGAGGTCGATGTCCTTGTAGTTGGACTTGAGGCCGGGAAGCGTCTTGACGGGGCGGAAGTTCGCGTAGAGATCGTACTTCTTGCGCAGGGCCACGTTGATGGACGAGAAGCCGGAACCGATGGGCGTCGCGGTGGGCCCTTTGAGGGCGACGCGGGTGGCTTCGAGTGAGGTGTAGAAGGCTTTGGGGATCAGCTCGCCGGTGCGCTCGAAGGCTTCTGCGCCGGCGTCGAAGCGGTCCCACTCGAAGGAGCAGCCGGTGGTCTTTCCTGCGGCTTCGAGAATCGAGACTGTGGCCGCTGCGACCTCCGGGCCGATTCCATCGCCCGGTACCAGCGTGATCTTGTGAGTGCGTGACATGTGTGGGGGCATTCCTTTTCAGTTGAGAGCGTCGTCGTTGAACTTACTTCGTTGAAGCGCTAGCGTGCTGCGCGTTTGGCCTTCGAGTCCTTGCCGCTGAGGAGGTCTTCGAGCTCGAGTTTGAACTCGTTGACGTCTTTGAAGTCGCGATAGACGGAGGCGAAGCGGATGTAGGCTACGGTGTCGATGTCTTTGAGGCGAGTCATGATGAGCTCGCCGATTTCGCGGGTGGAGCGTTCGCGTTCGGGCGAGTCGACGACGGCGGATTCGACGGCGTCGACGATCTGCTCCATCTGGGTCGCGGAGACCTTACGCTTCTGGCAGGAGTGGAGCAGGCCGGCGAGGACCTTCTTGCGATCGAACTTCTCGCGACGGCCATCTTTCTTGATGACCATGTAGGGGATTTCGTCGAGGCGCTCGTAGGTGGTGAAGCGGCGGTTGCAGCGCTCGCACTCGCGGCGGCGGCGGATCGATTCGGCTTCTTTGGATTCGCGGCTGTCGATTACCTTGTCCTGGGTAAAGCCGCAGTACGGACATTTCATTTGATATTGATTCTAAATGACGGTGGGCGTGGCATCTTGCTTCGCGCTGTCCTGAGCGGTGGCGCGCAGGCCCGTTCCGGTCAGCTGAGCGAAGACCAGGCCGACAGGTACGACGCTGAGGTTCATCACGAACTGCAGCACAGCGCCGCAGGCGGTTGCGACTTCGAGAGGCACGGCAAAGAAGCCGTGCAGCGCGGTGGCGAGGACGGCGATCTGGGTGAACCAGCCGATGATGGGAAGCTGAAGCAGCGAGCCTCCCATGCTGGTGGCCATGAGCAGCATGACTCCGGCGATGGAGAGCGAGGCCAATGGCGGGCAGGCGACGAAGGCGTGCGCGCAGAAGAGGTAGGCGGCGGCGATGCCGATCCACATGATGAGGGAGAGTGCGGCGGCGTAGAGGAACTCGGCGAGGGTGGAGATGGCTTGCAGGCCCTGGCGGAAGTCGAGCAGACGGTGGGCTACGGTCTTTGCGAGGTTCGCGGAGATGGGCTGCAGGAGGCGTTGGGCGATGCGGGCTATGAGCTCGCCGCGGAAGCGCAGGCCGAGCGCGATGAGGGCGAGGAAGAGCGTGCCGGCGAGGGTGGCGATACCGGCTCGCGCGAAGGCTTCGTGATGGGGCGTGGATGTGGGAGCGAGGGCGAGCGTGAGCGAGAAGAGGACGGCGGCGGAGCCGAGGTCGAAGGCGCGCTCGATGGAGTAGATAGCGAGCTGCGTGCCGACTGGGGTCTGCGTGCGGCGCGCGATGAGGATGGGGCGGGACATGTCCGTGAGCCGGCCGAAGAGGCCCACGATGGTGAAGCCGATGACCTGCCAGGGGAGGAGGTCGAGGGTGCGGACGCGCTTGATGGGGGCGAGCAGGACGGACCAGCGCAGGGCGCGGAGCCAATAGCCGACGTAAATGCAGGCGATGCCGAGGAGGATCCGTGGCAGCGAGGCGAGGCGGGCCTGAATGAGCAGCATGTGCCAGTCGAAGTGGAGGCTGGCGCGCTGGCGATAGAGCAGGGCGGCGATGCCGAGGAGCAGGAGTGCGGTGAGGACGGGCTTGAGGCGGCCTGGCCTGGGATGTTGGAGTTCAGGGCGCTGAGGGGCTGCAGCAGGCATCAAGCGGTCAGTGAGCCGGCTGGGGAGCGTGTTCGGCTGCGGCGCGGCGATGCCGGTACTCATTCATGACGCGGGCGACGTAGGCACGAGTCTCGCGGAAGGGCGGCACGCCGTGATAGCGGTCGACGGCCGCGGGACCGGCGTTGTAAGCGGCCAGCGCGAGGGCGAGGCCGTGGGCGTCGTCGCGGGGATCGTAGCGGTTGAGCAGGTAGTTGAGGTAGGCGGTTCCGGCGGCGATGTTTTCTTCGGGGCGGAAGGCGTCGTGCACGCCGAGCTGCGAAGCGGTTCCGGGCATGAGCTGCATGAGGCCCTGGGCTCCGGTGCGTGAGACGGCACGGATGCGGCCGCCGGATTCGGCGTGGACTACGGCGGCGAGGAGGGCGACGTCGATGTCGATGGCGTTGCTGACAGTGTTGAGCAGGGCGGGGATGTTGGTGCTGGTCGAGGCGTGGGCGGTGGGTGGGGCTGGCGCGGGCTTGCTTGCGGGCGGATCGGGCAGCGTCTCGATGGTGGCGACGGAGGTTGCAGGGATCTCCTGATAGGACTGGCCGGAGGAGAAGTAGAGGCGGACGTGGTCGCCAAGGGTTTCGTGGCGGGCGCAGTCGTACGAGAAGCCGTTGGAAAGGGTGATGTGCTCGAGCGCGTGCGCGGAGGCGGCGCACGCGAGGCAGGCGGCGAGGACCGCGAGACGGCTTGGAGTGAAGGCGAGCACTGAGTAGCAGAATAGCTGAGTCGCGGAATAGCTGAATAGCGGAATAGCTGAGTAGCGGAATAGCTGAATAGCGGAACAGCGAACGGGCGGTCATGCGGGGGTGAGGGGTAATCGGGACGAGGACGTCCTGCGAACCCACATCTCAAAAGCGAGATGTGGGGCACCCGGGATTGTGCTGGAGCGGGACTGCGGGTGTGCCCTCTGGCGAGCGTTCTGCGAACCCATGTCTCAAAAGTGAGATGTGGGGCACCCGGGATTGTGGTGGGGCTTGAGGGTTGCGGGCGTCGAGAGAAAAATTGCGATCGAGTTGCGAGTTGCGAGTTGCGAGTTTCGGGTCGGGAGCTGGGAGTTGCGGGCTGCTTATTGGTTTCGGTTAGCGGGTTGTCGTGAGGGTGAGGGATTCGTTCAGGGCGGATTCGATGGCTTCGGCTACGCCGTCTTCGTCGTTGGAGGGAACGATGAGCCAGCCGTCGCGTTGGGCGCGAACGAGTAACTCTTCGGGGGCGTTGGACATGAGGACGGGGCGGCCGGCTGCGGCGAGCATGGCAAGGTCATTCCAGTTGTCTCCGATGGCCATGACGTCCTGCATGCGGATGCCGCGGAGTTTGGCGAGCACCTCGAGGCCGGAGGCTTTGGAGCAGCCGGCGGGGAGGATGTCGACGATGGAGAGATCGCGGTCGGGGTAGATGGTGCGGTGGAGGGTGATCTCGGCTTCGGGGTGGGTGTCGTGGCCGACTCCGGCGACGCGTGGGTCTTCGAGGAGGCGGGCTTCGGCGGCGGTCATGCGCTCGATGGTGCCGCACATCATGGCCTGGATGGGAGCGGAGGGGTGGTGGGTCAGAAGCGATTCAGGATCGTCTTCGACGTCTATCTCCGGAAGGGCATCTTCGAGGCGGTCGACGGAGAGGAAGTACGGCTCGTTGACCTGCATCCAGCGGGAGATGGAGGCGTGGAGCAGATCCATGCGCTCGGCGACGAGGGAGCCGGGGGCGTCTTCGCCGTTCTCGTCCACCTTGTCGAAGGTGAAGACGAGCGTGGAGCGGAATTCGCCGGCGTGCTCGCAGAGCCAGCGGGAGGTGGGGATGGAAAGATGGGTGCGGTGGAGGAGCTGGTGGTCGAGGGTGCGGAGCACTGTGCCGTTGGAGGTGACCATGGCGCTGCGGGGGTCGAGGCCGAGGTCGCGGAGGACTTTCATCGCGTAGCAGTGACGGCGGCCGGTGGCGATGACGATCTCGATGCCTGCGGCTTCGGCGCGTTTGAGCGCGGCGAGGTTGCGGGGTGAGACCTTGCCGCTGGAGTTGAGCAGGGTGCCGTCCATGTCGATGGCGATGACGCGTGGGGTTTGCACAGTTCAAGTCTAGCCAAGTGGCTCGTGGCGCTGGGTTTCAGGCTTCTGACGGTTGTCGTGGGAAGCACAAACGCCAGTGTTCTTATAGGATTGCTGTGATATGGCACGAATTGCTTTCCTGGAATGTGCGGTATGCGGAAATCGAATTTCCGCGGATGAACCGCAAACTGTTTGCCCAATTGATGCCGGCTCGCTGATGGTGCGGTACGACCTGGAGTCGCTGAAGAAGACGGCCAAACGTGAGAACGTGGCGGCGTATGCCGCGGCGGCGAAACACAGCCTGGGCATGTGGCGGTATGCCGATGTGCTGCCGGATGTCACTCCGGTGACGCTGGGTGAGGGCTTTACGCCGTTGCTGCAGAGCAAGCGGTACGACGGGCTCACGATCAAGGAAGAGGCCGCGAACCCTACGGGCACCTTCAAGGCTCGCGGGATGGCGGCTGCGGTGACGATGGCGAAGCACTACGGCCTGAAGCACCTGACGGCGCCATCCGCCGGAAACGCCGCAGGGGCGCTGGCGGCGTACTGCGCGGCTGCGGGGATCACGGCGCATATCTTCATGCCGAAGGATGTTCCGTTTGCGAACATCCTGGAGGCTCGGGCGTATGGCGCGGACTTGACGCTGGTCGATGGGTTGATCTCCGACTGCGGGCGCATGGTGGCGGAGCGGGTTGCGGCGCAGAAGAAGCTGCATGCCGAGGGTGAGTTGCCGGCGAACGAGGTGTGGTTCGAGGTCTCGACGATGAAGGAGCCCTTCCGCGTGGAGGGCAAGAAGACCATGGGCTATGAGCTGGTGGAGCAGCTGGGCTGGGAGTATCCCGACGCGGTGTTCTATCCGACTGGTGGCGGCGTGGGCTTGATCGGCATGTGGAAGGCGTTCGAGGAGATGGAGGCGCTGGGCTGGGTGAAGGGCAAGCGGCCGAAGATGTATGCGCTGCAGGCTGCTGGATGCGCTCCGCTGGCGAAGGCGTTTGCGGAGGGTAAGGAGCGCAGCGAGTTCTTTACGGGCGCGGCGACCGAGGCGAGTGGGTTGCGGGTTCCGAAGCCGTATGCGGACTGGATGGTGCTGAAGATCGTGCGGGAGTCTGGCGGCGAGGTTGTTGCTGTCGACGATAAGGCGATCTTTGGGTCGATTGCGGACTGGTCCAAGCATGAGGGGCTGCTGCTGTGCCCGGAGGGTGCGGCGGCGACTGCTTCTTACGACAAGCTGCTGGCCGAAGGCAAGCTGAAGGCCAGTGATCGCGTGGTGCTGTTCAACACGGGCGCGGGGCTGAAGTATGTGGACACTATCGCGGAGGCCTGGGGGATTCGACGCCAGGTGACGTTGCCGACGTCGCTGCCGGTGGGGGGGATTATTACTCCTGTGTAGCAGCGGAATAGCTAAGTAGCGGAATGGCTAAATAGCTGAGTCGTTGGGTTGCGGAGATGTGGATAGCGAACAGCGGAAGGGCAGCCTGGCGGCTGCCCTTCTTCTGCTGGGAATCGAATGTGCTGCGTTGCAGCGGGCGTTGATGTTGTAACGATGTCGTTGCTACGTACGCACGGCTATTCTGCTGTTCTGCTTCTCTGCTGTTCTGCTATTTCGCTGTTCTGCTATTTCGCTGTTCTGCTGTCCCTCTGCTACTTGGTGCAGGGTTTGTTGTAGGCGGGGCGGGCTCCGTCGGCCTTGGCCTGGGCTTCGGATTCGTACTTGCCGGCCTTCGTGGTGCCGTAATCTTCCTTGCCGTAGCAGTGGTAGACCTTGGTCTGGGTATTGACCCAGACCATGCCGGGGCCGCCGCCGGGTGCGGGAGTTTTTGCTCCCTTGGCTGCGGGAGAGGGCTTGGCAGCAGCCGTTGGCGCGGGAGCAGCAGCCGGCGCCTGGGCAATGGCTGCGGCGGAACAGAAGAGAGTGACGGCGAGGGCCCTGAGAGTGTGACGAATCTTCATGGAGAACTCCTAAGCTCAGAATGGGGAAGGAAGGGGATACCGCGGAATCCTATCAGTTGGGCGTGTCGTTCGCGCAAGGTGGAGCGGCGGTTGGGCACGAGTCATCCCAACGTGGCATCAGGGCTCGGTGGTGATGGCCTCGATGGGTAGCCTGGGTGTGTTTTGCGTGGTGAGGGTTACGGCCGCGGCGAGGATCAGCCCACCACCGACCCAGGCGCTAGGCCCGAGGGTTTCATGCAGGAGGAAGACTCCGAGCAGCGAGCCGATGAGGGGCTCGAAGTTGAGGAGCACGCCGGCTTGCGAGGCGGGCACCTGCGACAGTCCCCAGTTCCAGAGCAGGGTGCTGGATGCGGTGCAGAAGAGGCCGCTGGCGGCGAGGGCGAGCCAGGCCTTGAGACTGACGTGATGGACCGGCGGCAGGCCGTAGATGAGCGGCACGAGGACGGCGAGCATGATGGTGCCGGAGAGCAGGCCGTAGGCGGTGATGACGACGGCGCTGTGATGCTGGACGAGGGATTTGTTGACGAGCACCCAGCCCATGGCGATGGCTAATGAGACGACGACGAGGAGGTCACCGCTGAGCGATGGGCCGCCGCTGCCTGCCGAGTGATGGCCTCCGAGTGCGATGAGCGCGGCTCCAATGGTTGAACCGATGAGTGCGATCCAGCCGAGGGCGGGCAGGCGCTCGTGTGCGAAGGCGATGGCCCCGAGGGCGAGCAGGACGGGCATGGTGCCGACCATGAGCGAAGCGTGCGAGACGGTGGTGAGCGAGAGGCCCTTGAACTGGAGCAGGAACTGGATGGGCACACCGAGCGCGGAGGCGAAGAGCAGGCGGCCCCACTCGCTGCGATTGAGGCCGGGGCGGTGCGTGGCGACCAGCGGCAGCAGGCCGAGGGCCGCGAAGAGGAAGCGGTAGAGGACCATCGCGCCGACGTTCATCTCGACGAGTGCGATTTTGCCGAAGAAGAAGCCGCAGCCCCAGAACATGGACGCGAGGGCGCACGCGGCGAAGCCGAGGAGGCGATTGGGGCGCGAGCGCATCGGTCTAGTGTCGCAGAGTGGGGTGGGAGCTGTAGAGGAGTGAGGTATTCAGGGGAGCAGGCACGAGGGAATTGGTTGCCAACCCACCTCTCAAAGGCGAGAGGTGGGGCACCCGGCGTCCTGCGAACCCACATCTCAGAAGCGAGAGGTGGGGCACCCGACGTGTTTGGGCACCCGGGTTATTCAGGCTTTGTAGCTGAGGGCGCGGAGCATAAAGGCGGTGAGCTCGGCGGCTTCCTGTTCGAGCGAGCTGTCGGGGTGGGCCATGCGGCGCTCGAGCAGGCCTCGGATCATGTCCATGAGCGCCCAGGCTGAGGACTCGAAGGGCTGCTCGGGGATATTGCCGGCCTGCATGGCGTGCTGGAAGAGGACCATGAGGAAGTAGATGGTGGGGCGTTGCCAGCGGAGGCTGCGCTTGAGGTTGCGGCTCTCTCGCTTGAGGGTGACGATGACGCGATAGAGCGCGAGCCGCTCACCCCAGTAGGTGAGACGCGTGATGAGGAAGGCGTTGAGCTTGGCGGGGAAGTCGGGGGCGGCTTCGACGCGGACGGCGGTGAGGTCGGCGATCTCCTGGAGGCAGCGCTCGACGGCGGCGACGAAGATCTCGTCCTTGGAGTCGAAGTAGGCGTAGACGGTGGCCTTGGAGAGGGAGGCTGCGGCGGCGACGTCGTCCATGCGGGTCTCGTCGTAGCCCTTGTCGCCGAAGACGCGGGTGGCGGCGTCAAGGATCTCGGAGCTCCGGAACTCCTTGAGCGGCGTTGGTTTACGGACATGGGACGAGGCTGGCAACGAGGGTCCTGGGGTCTCCGTGCGCTTTTTGAATCCGACGCTCAGTGTAGAGCGTCCGATGACTAGACTCATGAGTTCAGTTTTTGTACTCATGAGTCTAGTTTTTATACTGATGAGTTCCGCCGGGGGGTTGGATTGGTTGTTGAAGACGATCTGGAGCTGGAAGAGTCGTCTGACGGCGCGCGGAACGCTGAAGGAGCGGAGGCGGCGCTCGCGGTCGATATTCCTTCCTTCGACAATGAGATCGAGGCTCCGCGACGGATCTTCAATCCCTGGATTGTAGCGATGGTGGTCACGATCGGGACGTTCATGGAGGTGCTGGACACCTCGATTGCGAACGTGGCGCTGCCGCATATTGCGGGCAGCCTTTCGTCGTCGCAGGACGAAGGCGCGTGGGTGCTGACGAGCTACCTGGTGGCGAATGCGATCATTCTTCCGATCAGCGGCTGGATCTCCAGCGTGATGGGGCGGAAGCGGTTCTACCTGACGTCGGTATTGTTTTTTACGATCTTCTCCGCGGTGTGCGGGCTGGCGCCATCGTTGGCGATGCTGATCCTGTTTCGCGTGCTGCAGGGGCTGGCGGGCGGTGGGTTGCAGCCTTCGGTGCAGGCGATTCTGGCGGACGCGTTTCCTCCGGCGAAGCGTGGCATGGCGATGGCGCTGTACACGATTGCGATCCTGATCGCGCCGGTGCTGGGACCGACGCTGGGTGGCTGGATCACGGACAACTACTCGTGGCGCTGGATTTTTTACATCAACATTCCGGTGGGCATTCTCTGCTTCTTCCTCACGCGGATGGTGCTGGAAGATCCACCGCACATGAAGCAGCATATGAAGGCGGCGCGGAAGCTGCGCATCGACTATGTGGGACTGAGCCTGATCTCGCTGGGGCTGGCGACGCTGGAGATTGTGCTCGACAAGGGACAGGAGCTGGACTGGTTTGGCTCGAAGTTCATTGTGGCGTTTGCGACGATTGCAGCGCTGGCGCTGGTGGGGGCGGTGGTGTGGGAGTGGCGGCACAAGGCTCCAGTGGTGAACCTGCACCTGCTGCGGGAGAGGAACTTCCGATCGTGCTGCATCATCATCCTGTGCCTGTACGCGGTGCTGTATGCGACGACATACCTGCTGCCGCTGTTCATGCAGCAGATGCTGGGCTATGACGCGACGACGGCGGGCATTGCGATGTCTCCGGCGGGGCTGTTCACGATGGCGCTGGTGCCGCTGGTGGGGTTTGTGCTGACGCGGGGCTTCGATCCGCGCAAGCTGATCTTCCTGGGGCTGTCGTGCATTGCGATTTCGCTGTTCTGGATGGGGTCGATGAACCTGGGGGTGGCGGAGAAGGACATGATTCTGCCACGCATCCTGCAGGTAATGGGCGTGGGGCTGACCACTGTACCGGTGAGTACGATTATGTTCCGGTTCCTGCCGAAGGAGCAGAGCGGGCAGGCTGCGGGGCTGTATGCGCTGGTGAGGAATGAGGGTGGAAGCATTGGCATTGCGCTTTCGAGCACGATGCTGGAGCGGAAGACGCAAGCGTACCAGCAGCAGCTGAGCCAGCACCTGGACCCGGCGTCACCGCTGGTTCGCGAGGCGATGGGCGGCCAGGGGCAGACGCTGATGCATTACGGCCAGCAGGGCTACAACCAGATGGCGCTGCTGTACGAGCGGATGCAGCAGCAGGCGCTGCTGCTGAGCTACATGGACCTGTTCCGGACGTTGTGTGGAGCGACGGTGGTGTTGCTGCCGCTGATCTTGTTCCTGAAGCGGCCGCCAGCGATGAAGCATGTGGAGCTGGACGCGCATTAGGTCGTGACGATGGCCGGCGCTATCCCCTCAGCGGCTAAAGCCGCATCGGTTTGCATGGACGAATGTCACGGCTGAAGCCGTGACCTGCCGTTCGTCGCCCGATTGGAGGCACCGCGCTTGCCGTCGTGCAAAGAAAGCCCGGGTCCGTTGGGGGACCCGGGCTTGGTGTTGGGGTTCAGTTACCAGACGCCAGTTGGCCAGATGTCAGATTTCCGATGAGGGTTACCAGACGCGGCAGCTCTTGTCGGGGGTCATGGGTGAGTCTTTCTTGCAGCCGAAGGCCTGGCCGAAGGCGGGCTGGTTGACGATGGAGCCGTTGGCGCGGAAGTGGTCGGGGGAGTGGGGGTCGGTGAGGACCTGGGCTCGGACCTGTTCGGGGCGGGAGTTCTCGCACCAGTTCTGGGCGAAGGCGATGTAGAAGCGCTGCGGGCCGGTGTAGCCGTCGACCTTCTTGGTGATGTCGATGCCATCCTTCTTCGCTCGGGCGAGGTAGGCCATGTAGGCGAGGAGCAGGCCGCCGTTGTCGGCGGTGTTCTCGCCGAGGGTGAGCTTGCCGTTGACCTTGACGTCGTCTACCGCGGTGAAGCCGCCATACTCGCCGACGAGGCAGCCGGTGCGGGACTCGAAGTTCTTCTTGTCGTCGGCGGTCCACCAGTCGTGCAGGTTGCCGGCGCCGTCGAACTGCGCGCCCTGGTCGTCGAAGCCGTGGGTGAGCTCGTGACCGATGATGGCGCCGATATGGCCGTAGTTGACGGCGATGTCGGACCTGGGGTCATAGAAGGCGGGCTGCAGGATCCCGGCGGGGAAGTTGATGTTGTTCATCGAGGGATCGTAGTAGGCGTTGACGGTGGGCGGGGTCATGCCCCACTCGAGCTTGTCGACGGGCTTGCCGATCTTGTCGAGCTGGCGATCGTTCTCGAAGGCGGTGGCGCGCTCGGCGTTGCCGAGGGCGTCGGTGGCGGAGACGGTGAGCTTCGAGTAGTCGCGCCAGTGGTCGGGATAGCCGATCTTGTCGGCGACGGCGTGGAGCTTGTCCTTGGCCTTGACGCGGGTCTCGGGGCTCATCCAGTCGAGGGTGTCGATGTCCTTGTCCATGGCGGACTCGATATCGTGCACCATCTCGAGGGTCTTGGCCTTGGAGTCGCCGGCGAAGTACTGCGAGACGTAGACCTGGCCGAGAGCTTCGCCGAGCGCACTGTCGACGGCCTGGGCGCAGCGCTTGTCGCGGGAACGCTGCTCGGGCTGACCGTTGAGAACGGTGCCGTGGAAGTGGAAGTTTTCCTTGTCGATGGGGCGGGGCAGCTGCGCGGCGAAGGTGGAGAGGAGCTGATAGCGGAGGTAGGCGCGCAGGGTTTCGTTGTCGGCCTGCATGACGGCGGAGACGAGCGCGGGGAAGAACTTGGGGTTGGCGTTGATGACCGAGTCCGGGCCGAGCGGGCCGGGAAGCGCAGTGGGAGCGTGGACGGCTTCGAGGAACGGCTTGACGTTGAACGGCGCGGCGGAGTGCTCGAACTCAGCCATGGTCTGGGGGTGGTAGACGACCATCGGATCGCGGCGCTCGGTGTTGGTCTGAGAGGCTTCGGCGAGCTTGGTCTCGAAGGCGAGGATGTTCTTGGCGTCGGTGGCGGCCTTGTCGGGTGCCTCGCCGGCGAGGACGAGCATCTTCGCGACGTGGTCGACGTACTGGTCGCGGATCTGCTTGTCCTTGTCGCCGGTGCGGGTGTAGTAGTCGCGCTCGGGCAGGCCGAGACCGCCCTGGTCGAAGGTGGCGACCTGCTTGGTGGCGTCCTTGAAGTCCTGCTGCTGACCGAAGGCGAAGAAGGCGTTGACGCCCATGCGCTGGAGTTCGCCGGTGAGGTAGGCGAGGCCGGACTTGGTGACGTGATCGATCTCGGTGAGGAGCGGCTGGATGGGCGTGAGGCCCTTGTCGTCGATCAGCCTGGTGTTGAGGCAGGCGGCGTAGTAGTCGCCGATCTTCTGCTCGCTGGCGGTGCGGGTGGCGGAGGGCTCCTTGAACTTGTCGAGGATGCCGGAGAGCTCCTGGTTGTTGACGTTGTAGAGGACGTAGAACTGGTCGACGCCGGACTGGTCGGCGGGGATGGGATGGGTGGCGGCGAACTTGCCGCAGGCGTACTTGTAGAAGTCCTGGCAGGGGTCGGCCGCGGTGTCGATGGACGAGGCATCGAAGGCGCTTCCGGGAACGTAGCGGGCTGCCGGCTTGGCGGGTTCCGGGGTGGTAGGGGCTTGCGCAGCCGCTGCGAGAGGCGCGAGCGAAAGGCAGGCGGCGAAACCGAGCAGGGCGTGGGGGCCGGAACGGCGAGCTGAAATCATCGTCTAACTCCTCTGAATGAGGCCTGCCTGCCGCACCGCCCTCGTGCGTTGTGGCGGGTGGCTGGCGATGGCCTGTCTGTGCAAGAGTACATGTACGCGGAGAGGGTAATGCGAGTTCCATCCGGGGCAGGGCGCGGGCGGCGGGACGGCGGCGGCAGGCTGCCGGGGGCAGACGCGCGCGTTGCGAGAGTTCTGATCATGGGGTTGTGTGCCGGCTATGGGGCGATGGCCGCGATGGCGGCGGACCGGCCACCGGTGGTCGCGGAGCGGCTGGCTCTGGAGTCGATCGGGGTCAATGGGGTTTCGGCGACGTTGTTGAGCGCGGGGGCTTCGATGCTTACGGTGCACTTTCTGGACGACACGCACCTGCTGGTGACGTTCGGAACGCATGGGCTGGTGCGGCGGCTGGAGAACGACCCCAAGGACGACGAGGACCGCATGGTGGCGATGGAGATCGTCGAACTGCCGAGCGGGAAGGTTGTGGCGAAGGACGAATGGCAGGCGCACGATCATGCGCGCTACCTGTGGAACCTGGGTGGCGGGCGGTTCGTGATGCGCACGGCGCAGGAGTACTTCGAGATCGAGCCGCTGGCGCACCTGGCTTCGGGCAAGCCGTTTGAGCGGATCCAGATCAAAGCGTTTCAGCGGCCGTCGCTGCTGCTGGTTTCGCCGGACCAGAACATCCTCACGGTCGAGAGCCGGGTGCGGGTGAAGCAGAAGGAACAGCAGTGGGGCGATGTGGCGATGGGCAACGTCCCGGTGACGATGCTGGTGGAGTTCTACCGCATGCATGGCGGAGGGGACGGCTCGCGGCTATCGCTGGAGCTGGCGGGGCGGGTGCTGGCACCGCAACCGCTGTTCCTGCCGATCAGCGGAGATGGTGCGCTGTATGCCGAGCCCAAAGGACGAAGTCAGCGCTGGCAGGTGAAGTTCACGCCGTTTGGCGGGGCGGAGATGAAGGCGGGCGAGATCGATTCGAGCTGCGATCCGCAGCTGCAGCTGGTGAGCCGCAGCGAGTATATCGCGGTGGTGTGCCGGGGGCCTGCCGATACGGTGGTGCTGAAGGCGTATGCCTTCGATGGGCATGAGGCGTGGGAAGAGCCGCTAAGCGGGATGGATGATCCGGTGTATGCGACGGCTCCCGAGACGGGGCGGTTTGCGGTAGTGCGCAAGCTCGATTCGGCCGGGCCGGGGGAGATATCGAATGGGGACAGCGCTCCGGTGGCGCGGCAGGAGCTGCGGGTGTACCAGACGGAGAGCGGCGACCTGCTGCTGAAGGTGGAGTTGTCGCCAGCGTTCAAGTCGGCGGAGAACTTTGATTTGTCGCGCGATGGGTCGCTGGCGGTGGCGGTGAAGGATCGCGCGCTGGTGGTTTATAAGCTTCCGGAGCTGGACAAGCAGGACCGGAAGGATATGGAGCTGGCGGCGAAGTCGGCTCCTCCGGTGGTGAGCTCAGGGGCGATCCGGCTGCCGGCGGTGGTGGAGACGGCGAGCGTGGAGGCGGCCGCGGGAGCCGTGGCGGCGGAGAAGGTTAGGGCTGAGGTGGCTTCGGGAGCGGCGAGTGGTTCGGCGAGTGGTGCTCCGACGGCTAAGGGGAGGGCGGTGGAGGCTCAGCAGGCTGCTGCGGAGGCTCCGAGGCCAGCGGTGCGGCGGACGCCTCCTACGTTGCTGAAGCCGGGAGAGAAACCGGAGTTTGGGAAGGCGAATCCTCAGCCGGCAGAGTCGGCGGACTCGCCAGATGTTCCGCACTAGGAGTGGTCGGGGGGCTACTTCGGTGGGTGGGGTGCGAGGTCAGTGATCGCGGTCGTTTGCTGCCGCAAACGATACCCACCGGGCGTCGTGCAGGCCCACATCTCTTCGAGATATGGGGCACCCGACATGGTGCAGAGACAGGAAGGCCAGCCTTCGCAGGCTGGCCTCTGGTGTCTCTACTGTCTCTACGGAACGCGGGTTAGGCCTTGACGATGGCTTTGACGCGGGCGTTCAGGCGGCCCTTGTAGCGGCTCGCGGTGTTCTTGTGGATGACGCCCTTCTGGACGCTCTTGTCGAGGGCGGAGACGGTCTTGCGGTAGGTCTCGTTGAGGGTTTCCTTGTTGCCGGCGGTGAGGGCATCGCGCATGGAGCGGAGCGCGGTGCGGAGCTTGGACTTGTTGGAGCGGTTGACGATGGTCTTGCGCTCGGTCTGGCGGGCGCGCTTGAGGGACGAAACATGATTCGCCATGCGGGAGTACCTTCTTTTCTTTTCTGCCGGTTGTCGGAGAAAGGGGATGCAGACTGGTGGCTGTTGCGGACGGGCCTGAGAGCCTATCAAGACGCAGCGCTAGCCGCTCCTCTGCACTTTCTATTCTAGGGCTACGAAGGATAGGGGTCAAACGGCCGTGGTTCCCGGCTACAATCCGGCCATGCGTCCCCGCATGATCGTGATCGCTCTCGTGTTGCTGGCTGGTTCCTTATGCCGAGCGCAGGATACTTCCGCTATTCCCCCGAAACCAGCCAAGCCTCCGAAGCTACCGGCTCCGTTGACCGACGCGCTAGCGTGCGGGCCGTTTCTGTGGGGGGCCGATGGGCCGGCTCGGCCGCAGGCGAAGATGCTGGTTCCGGTGACCATCGATGGGAAGCCGTTTGTCTATCAGCTGGACACGGGGGCGGATGAGGTGTCGGTGTACGGGAGCCGGCCGCATCCGGAGTGGAAGCCGCTGGCGCAGGGCGTGCGGATGACGAACCTGCAGTTCGGCGGAGCGACATTGCCGTCGGTGGTGGCGTACCCGCTGCTGGCGGTGCCGGATACGGAGGTGCAGGGAACGATTGGGCTGGATCCGCTGGTGGGGCGGGTGCTGGTGATCGATTTTCCGCGGCGGCGGGTCTGTCTGGTGGATCAAGCGGACATTCCGGCGAATCTTGTCCATGCGGCGCAATGGAGCAATGCGGAGGTTCGGCACGGGAAGTTTTTCGTGCGGGCGGAGATCAATGGGAAGCGGTCGAACCGGCTGGCGTACGACACGGGCGCCAGCGGGGATGCTCTGGTGATGGACCTGGAGCCCTGGAAGGCGGCGACAGGGAAGAGCGATCCAAAGGAGGCGACGGGGCGGTTTGCGTCGCAGACCTGGGACAGCACGGTGGAGTATGTGACCGCTCCTGCCACCGGGGATATGATCCTGGCCAACCATGTCTATGAGCACCCGCTGGTTGCCACGGCCGCGGTTCGCGACCGGGATTACACGGATATTTTCCAGGCGGACGGCGTGCTGGGGAATGCGCTGTTCCACGACAGCATTGTGATCCTGGACCTGACGGCGCATGCGCGGTTCGGGCTGATTTATCCGGCGTTGTAGGGCGTTGTACGTTGTGCGTTCTACGTTGTACGGGAGACGCTAGCTGCAGTTGAGGTATTTGTTGTGGGGCCAGCCGTTCTGGCCGCAGCTGAGGTAGAGGCTGGCGGCGAAGAGCAGGGTCATGAGGATGGTCGCCCAGAGGAGCATCTGGACGGGGAGCGCGGTGACGAAGGGCTTGTCGCGGTCGGGATTGCTGCGGATGGGGAAGACGAAGAGGACGCCGCCGGCGAGCGCGATGCAGATGGCGAGGATCAGGCGGACGAGGCTTTCGAGGACGCGGTCTTCCCAGCGGGTGGCCGGCATGAAGAAGGCGGCCACGCCGACGCGGTAGATCGCGACGATCGTCCCGGCGGTGAAGGCGGCTTTGAGGAGATCGAGCACAGTGCAGCAGAACAGCAGATTAGCTGAACAGCAGAGAAGCAGAACAGCAGAACAGCAGAAGAGCAGAGGAGCAACAGCAGATCCCCTTCGGGGATGACAACCAGAAAGGCGAGAGCTCCTAGCCCGAGGCGCTGTTCTGCTTCTTTGCTGTTCTGCTGTTCTGCTATTTTCGTTATTTTGCTGCTTTTGGGGGCGATTGGTCGGATTTTGATGTGGTTTTGCACCGGTGTCTCTTGACTCGGCGTTTCGGCGGGGCTAGAGTTTCGGCAAATCGAACCCCTTGATGCTCATGGCCAATCCGGTGCCGGCGCTACCCGCCAAAAGAAGAATGCGGGGAAGCGTGAGGCGCGCGGGCGGGGCTGCGGGCATCGAATTCCCGACAATTGTGTCTAACAGCAGGTGGTCCTCTGATGGAGGTCAGGTCCCGACTTGGTGAAAAAAGCGCTGCAACTCACGCCCGGAATTGAGCCGCTCTACGGCACACGCGACGAGAACCTTCGTCTGATGGAAGACAGGCTGGGGGTTCAGATCGATCTTCGATCCGACTCCATCCATGTCCTGGGAGAACCCGAGGCCGTAGCCCGGGTGGAGCGCATCTTTACGGACTTCGAGGCGCTGCGGCGCGGCGGGGTCCATCCACACAATGGGGAGCTGAACGGTTTGCTGAAGATGGTGGTCGCCGACCCGACGGTGACGCTGAGGGGGCTGATCGACAGTGGCAAGCAGCGGGCTGTCGGCGTGAAGAGGGTTGTCCAGCCGAAGACGCCGAACCAGCGGAAGTACATCGAGGCCATCGAGCAGAACGACATGGTCTTCGGGATGGGACCGGCCGGTACGGGCAAGACGTACCTTGCGGTGGCGATGGCGGTGAGCGCGCTGCTGGCGAAGAAGGTCTCGCGGATCATCCTGGTGCGTCCGGCGGTCGAGGCGGGCGAGCGGTTGGGATTCCTGCCGGGATCGCTGCAGGAGAAGGTCGATCCGTACCTGCGACCGCTCTATGACGCGCTGTATGACCTCGTCGATCCGGTGAAGGTGGACAAGTGGCTGGAGACGAATGTCATCGAGGTGGCTCCGCTGGCCTTTATGCGTGGGCGAACGCTGAACGAGGCGTTCATCATCATGGATGAGGCGCAGAACACGACGGGCGAGCAGATGAAGATGTTCCTGACGCGACTCGGGAACGGCTCGCGCGCGGTCATCACGGGCGACCTGACGCAGATCGATTTGCCGAACCCCAAGAAGAGTGGCCTGCTGGAGGCTCTGCGGGTGCTGGATGCCGTGGAGGGCATCAAGTTCTGTCACTTCGAAGACAACGACGTGGTGCGGCATCACCTGGTGCAGCGGATCGTGCGGGCGTACGAGACGCATCATCGCGAGGAGCAGATGCCGTTGCCGATGGAGGGAGCTGCAGGTGAGGGCGGCATGGTGCTGGGGAATGAGCGGCCGGTGAAGCGGGCGCTGAAGCAATAGGGAGCGGAATAGCTGAATAGCGGAGTAGCAGAATAGTGGAGTCTTGCTATTTCACTGTTCTGCTATTTTGCTGCTGTCTTGTTAGCATCGAAACACACATGATCCTGCTCGATCCGCCGCGACGATTGCATGCATCGGCCGATCCTTGGGATGGCTCGGGGCTGTCGCGCCTGGCGTTGTCGCGATTCTTTGCGCGGGCGCGTAAGGCTGTGGGGCTGGCGGGTGAGGTGGATGTGCTGCTCGCGGGGGACGCGACGCTGAAGCGGCTGAATCGGGATTTTCGGGGAAAAGATAAACCTACCGACGTGCTCAGCTTTCCTTCTCCGGAGGAGATCTTCGAGCAGCGGGCGGGGGATCTTGCGATTTCATTGCAGACGGCGGCGCGGCAGGCGAAGGCGTACGGGCATGGGCTTGAGGATGAGGTTCGGATCCTGATGCTGCATGGGTTACTGCATCTTTCAGGGATGGATCATGAAGCGGATCGCGGCGAGATGGCGGCGCGCGAGGCGGAGTTGCGGGCGGCGCTGAAGCTGCCTGTGGGGTTGATTGCGCGGGTGGAGGGGCCTCAGCGGCTGGAGCTGGTTGCTGCTGGGAAGAGTTCTGAGGGACGGGCTAAAGCCCGTCCCCTTCAAAGCGCGGCTGGGGTGGGCAAGAGGGTCGCGGGCAAGAGGCTGGTGGGTAGGGCTCCAGTTGGCCAGTTCCCAGATGGCCAGATGCCAGTCGTGAAGGCGCCCGTGGTGAAGGCGTCGAAGAGGATTGTTCGCAAGAGCGCGAAGAAGGCCAAGCGAGCGCGGAGGGTTGCATGAGTGTGGCCTTCGAGTTTGGGCTGTTTGCGCTGCTGTGTGTGCTGGCGCTGGCGTCGTATGTGGACCGGATTTACTTCGAGATGGGCAAGTTTCTCTCGCGGGAGTATGCGGAGAACATTGATGCGTGGGAGCGGAGGGTCGAGCCGAAGCTGAGGATCGGCAGCGAGTCTGCGGCGATTTCGGCGAGCGTGCTGCGGCAGGTGGCGATGGTGGCGATGGCGTTCCTGGTGGCGCTGCGGCTGCGAGGCGCGCTGGGACACAGTGCGGCGTCGATTGGGCGGGCGGTGTTTGAGCTGCTGCTGACGATCCTGATCTTCGACCGGCTGATTCCGGAGCTGTTCTTCACGCGCACGCAGGGGCAGTGGATCGTGCGCATTGCGTGGCTGGTGCAGGCGCTGTTTTACCTGGTGCTGCCGATCACGCTGACGATTGGGTTGCTGCTGTCCATCGTTGGGCTGGCGGAGCCTGAGACCGAGGAGCCGGAGCATCCGAGCGAGGCGATGGATGCACTGCTGGAGGCGGGTGAGGAAGAGGGCATCTTCGAGGAGAGCGACCGCGAGCTGGTGCGGTCGGTGGTGGAGTTCGGCGACAAGGTGGTGCGCGAGGTGATGGTGCCCCGGCCCTCGATGCTGGCTGTGCCGGGGAGCATGACGCTGGAGGAGTTTACGGCCGAGGTGAACCGGCATGGGTTCTCGCGCGTGCCGGTGTATGAGGAGTCGATTGACCACATTACAGGTGTGGCGTTTGCGCGCGACCTGCTGGCAGTGCGCGATGAGGATGCTAGGCGGCGAACGGTGGCGACTCTGCAGAAGCCGACGGTGTTCGTCCCGGAGACGAAGAAGGTGAATGAGCTGCTGCGCGAGATGCAACGCCAGAAGCAGCACATGTCGATTGTGATCGACGAGTATGGCGGCGTGGCGGGACTGGTGACGATTGAGGACCTGCTGGAGACGATCGTCGGCAACATTGAGGACGAGCACGATACGGGCGAGTCGCGGCCTGTCGCGGAGCCCGAGGGGACGTGGCTGGTGCCGGGGGACTTCGAGGTTGACCGGCTGCGCGAACTTTTCACGGAGCGCGAAGAGCCGAAGAGGAAGCTGGAGCTTACGGATGGGGACGATCCTCCGCGCGCGGACGAGGAGGAAGAGCGGGACGAGGAGGAAGAGCGGGACGAGGAGGACGAGTCGTTCCCGATGCAGCAGACCGCGGAACAGATGCTGGCGCAGGTGCTGGATCCGTACGACGCGACGACGGTGGGCGGCCTGGTGAGCGAGATTGCGGGGCATATTCCGCTGCCAGGCGAGGTGGTGGAGGATGGTCCGCTGCGGCTGGAGGTGGTGGCGTCGACCGACCGGACGGTGGAGCGCGTGCGCGTGGGGCTGACGGCGATGGATGAGAGCGAGCCGGAGTGAAGGGCTGGCTTCTAGCTCCTAGCTTTTAGCTTCTAGCTAAAGACTAAAAAATGAGGATTGAGTTTTGGGCTCTGAGCCGGGAGTTTTGAGCTCGAAGCGAGCCGTTGAAGCCGGAGCTGGGAGTTTTGAGCTCGAAGCCAGGGACTCGAAGCTAGCGGCTTCCGTTTCGGTGTCATCATAGAGTAATGGCATTACGCAGTGGATTTGTATCGATCGTGGGGCGGCCGAATGCGGGCAAGTCGACCCTGTTGAACGCTCTGCTGGGGCAGAAGCTGGCGATCGTGACGCACAAGCCCCAGACGACCCGCACCCGTATTCAGGGCGTGCTGGAGCTTCCTGTACGCAAGAAGGGCAAGGGCGATCCGGGCCGGCCGGCGGCGCAGGTGGTCCTGGTGGACACGCCGGGCGTGCACAAGCCGGAGACGCAGCTGGACAAGCGGATGATGCAGGAGGTTCACGACGCGCTGGAGACGCGCGATGTCGTGGTCTTTATGGTCGACGCGACGCACCGCATTCATGAGGAAGAGGCTCCGCGGACCGATGCGGAGGGCAGGACCGTGCGCACAGTGGGGATGCAGAAGCGGGCGATGTCGCGGTCCGAGGATGCGTTCGTGCTGCAGGTGATCTCGAAGCTGGACTGCCCGGTGGTGCTGGCGCTGAATAAGATCGACGAGCTGCCGCGGACGGCGCTGCTGCCGATCATTGCGCACTGGTCGTCGAAGTTCAAGTTTGCGGATGTGATTCCGATCTCGGCGAAGAAGAAGGAAGGGTTGGACCTGCTGCTGGACAAGGTGGTGCGTCTGCTGCCGGAGGGCCAGCGCTACTTCCCGAAGGACCAGCTGACGGATCAGCCGGAGCGCTTCCTGGTGGCGGAGATTATTCGCGAGAAGATTTTGCTTCTGACGGGCGAGGAAGTTCCGTATGCGACGGCGGTGGTGATCGAGGCGTTCGAGGAGCCGGAGACGCGCAAGAAGGGCAAGGACGGCAAGCTGCCGGTGACGAAGATCAACGCGGCGATTTATTGCGAGCGCACGGGGCAGAAGGCGATCCTGATTGGGCGCGCGGGCTCGATGCTGAAGCAGATTGGAACGAGCGCGCGCAAGGAGATCGAGGGGCTGTTGGGGACGCGGGTGTTCCTGGAGCTGTTTGTGAAGGTGCAGGATGAGTGGCGCAGCTCGCGCGGGTTTGTCGAGAACCTGGATTGGCGGCGGCAGCTGGAACAGATGGCGGAGAAGCAGCAGCTGGATCGATCGCTGGCTGCAGCGGCGGCTGGCGTGAAGCTCAACGAGTTCGACCAGGTGGAGATGGAGAACCTGGATCCGGCGGACGACGAGGAGTAATGTCGCTGCTCACGCGGTGGTGGAGACCGGCGAACACGCTGCGCACGGAGCGTCTCGAGCTCGTCGCCATTACGGCGGAGATGCTGGAGGCGGAACGGCGTGGTGACGGTTCCCTCGCGGAGTGCCTGGGCGCGCGCATGACGGACGAGTGGCCTTCGGCCGACTGGGAGCCGCATGTGCTGGAGTTCATCCAGAAGCAGATTGATGCGGGCGGCCCCGCGGAAGCGTGGCACCGTTACGTGGTGCTGCGCGAAGGCTGGTTTGCGCGGACGCTGATCGGGTGCGTTGGCGGCTTTCCCAAGGATGCGGGGGATGTGGAGATTGGGTACTCGACGCTGCCGGCGTACCAGCGGCGCGGCTATGCGACGGAAGCCGCGGCGGCGCTGGTGGAGATGCTGCTCCGCGAGGACGGTGTGACCTCGGTGAGTGCGCAGACATTTCCTCGGCTGGTGGAGTCGATGAAGGTGATGGAGCGCATCGGGATGAGCTATGTGGGGCTTGGGGATGAGGATGGTACTGTGCGGTACCGCAGGATGCGGGAGGACGTGGCGGGGGTCTGAGGCGCTAGTGGGCCGCAGCCTGGGCGCGGGCGACGAGGTTCTTTGTGGCGGAGGGCCAGTCGGGAAAGCGGAACTCGAAGCCATTGCGGAGCAGGACTCCGGGAACGACTCGGCGGGACTTGAGGATGAGTTCGGTCTCCGTGCGCATGAGGAAGGTGCCGATCTCCATCATCCAGCGGGAGGCGGGCAGGCCGATGGGCTGATGCCAGGCGTTGCGCAGGGTGGCCATGAACTCGCGGTTGGGCAGGGGCCCGGGTGCGGTGAGATTGACGACTCCGTCTGTGGCGTCGGTGATCTCGGGCTGGGCTAGCAGAAGTTCGATCGCGGCGCAGAGGTCGTGATCGTGCATCCAGGAGACATATTGGGTACCCGAACCATTTGTCCCGCCGAGTCCAAGGCGGGCGAGCCTGGAGAGCACGCTGAAGACGCCGCCGGGGTCGGGGCTCATGATCATGGAGCTGCGGAGGCGGATCTTCCTGGTGTGGGGCGTCTCGATGGAGGCGAAGGCGGCTTCCCAGCGCTTGGCGACGTCGATGGAGAAGGACCAGGTCTCGGGGAGGTTGGCGGGCTCGTTGGTGCCGCGCTCCGAGGGCAGATCGCCGAGGATGCCGGTGAACTCGTCGTTCGGTGTATCGCGGGAGTCGCGGTAGATGGTGCTGGTGGAGGCGTTGAGCCAGAGGCGTGGCGGCCTGGGAGCGTCGGCGATGAGGCGGCCGAGGAGCAGGGTGGGCTCGACGCGGGAGTCGAAGATGGCTTGGCGGTTCTCGGCGTTGTAGCGGCAGTTCACGCTGCGGCCGGAGAGATGGATGACGGCGTCGGCGCGGTGGAGTTCGTCGACCCAGTCGCCGGGAGTGCGGCCGTCCCAGGGCAGGGTGAGCCAGAAGTTGGCGGTGTGCGCGGCGGCATCGCGTGAGAGCACGATGACTTCGTGCCCATGCGCGTGTAGATGCCTTGCGAGGATGGTGCCGACCTGGCCAGAGCCGCCGGGGATGAGAATGCGCATAACTTACTCTACGACTCCGATCGCTTTCGCAGACGGGGCACTGGCAGGGATGATTCGTACCAACCGATGTGTCGCGCTTTCAGCGCTCATAGCACTTGTGCCCCGTAACCGCGATCGAGCTCCCGATCTTTGGGTTGGTAGGGATCTCCCAGTGTCTATACTGCGCAGGAACTGTTTATGATTGCTCGATACTCCACTCCGGAGGCCACATGAGTCTCATTGCGCCCATCCTTCAAGGTCTTGCTTCACTAGGCTGGGTAATCTTCGCCTTTACTGTGCTCTTTCTCTTCCGCTGTCAGATTGCGAAAGCCTTTGGCCGACTTACCAAGGGTGAGCTCCTCGGTCAGAAATTCGAGCTTCAATCAGATCTAGCAGTGTTGGAAAGTTCGGTCGCCGCATCAGCTACGATCGCTGGTCGCATATCGGAATCGACCGGGATTCAGGATACTGGTGCCGTATCGCGGGCGGAATTCGATCCACGTGTGGATCGGATCTTAGAGCAGGCGGCAACGGCTCCGAAGGTTGCATTAATGAGTCTTGCAGACGAGCTGGAGCGTCAGTCGATACAGGGGCTTGCTGCTCGCGGACTGCTCCGAGGGCGAAATTCTGTACCGACAACCGAGGCGTTCACGGAGCTGCAGCAGTACGGCCTGCCTGAGAATCTGAAAGGCTCGCTCAACCTCTTCTTGAGCGTTCGTAACAAGATCATCCACGGCAGAGACGCTAGCGATGATGACGCACTTAGAGCTTTGGATTCTGGGATGACGATCCTTCGGGCGATAAAATCCCTGCCGTTAGAAACCTATTTCGTCGATCACCCCGGTGTTGAGGTCTACTCGGATTCTGGTTGCACGAGACTCATCCCGGGCGTTAAGGGCGTGATTCTGGATGTCACATCTCCGGGCGGCGTGCAAAAGCGACGACAGATCTTCCCCACCACACGCCTGCACTTCCAAAAAGGAAAGCAGGTAGCTTGGGAGTGGGAAACAAGTAGAACTTGGCCTGAGGCGTGGTACCGAGATCCAAACACGGGTCAGGCCCTGTCGGCATGGGGCGGATCCTGCGAATTTATTGGGCGGCACTTGGATGATGTCTATCAGCCCACGCCCTAAATGGGGACTACTGCAGGAGCGTCAGCGCTTCGGTGGTGAGGGCTTTTACGCCGGTTTCTAGCGTGGGGGCGGGGAGGGGCTCGAACTTGCTGGTGTGGGGGCCGGGGAGTGGGATGCCGGCTTTCTGGGCGGCGGCGAACTTGGCAGGGTCCATGGCGCCGAGCCAGAGGAAGGCTACGGGGATTTCCTGCGCGGGTGGCTGGCCGGCTACGGCGGGTTTGAAGCCGAGGCCGAAGACTCCTACGTCTTCCGAGCCCATGACGCGGGTGGTTTCGATGACGTTGTCCTTGCCGAAGGAGCTTGCGAGCGTGGCTCCCATGCGGCGCATGAGGGCGGGGTCGTTGTAGAGGACGGGCGTGGATTCTTCGTCGAGCACGTGGACGGTGGCGGCTTTGTCGGCGGGCAGGCCGGCGGAGATGGTGATGCCGGCGGCCATCTGGTTGAGGCCGGTGATGACGGTCTGCAGGGCCCTGGGGCTGAAGGCGCGGACGGTGAGCTCGAGCTTGACTTCGTTGGGGATGATGTTGCGCTTGGTGCCGCCGTGGATGTCGCCGACGGTGACGACGGTGGGGTCCTGGGGATCTTCTTCGCGGCTGACGATGGTCTGCATCTGGGTGATGAAGTAGGCGGCGAGCGTGATGGGGTCCTTGCCGACGTTGGGCGCGGAGCCGTGACCGCCGATGCCGTGGATGACGACGTCGATGGAGGTCGAGGAGGCGAGCGTGTCGCCGAGGACGAAGCCGACTTTGCCTGCGGGCAGGGCGTTGGTGTCGTGCAGGCCGATGATGAAGTCGGGCTTGCCGAAGCGGGTGTAGAGGCCGTCCGCGAGCATGGCTTTGGAGCCGTCGATGGTCTCTTCGGAGGGCTGGCCGACGATCATGATGGTGCCGTGCCACTTGGACTTCATGGCGGCGAGGGCGCGGGCGGTACCGATGAGTACCGTGACGTGGACGTCGTGGCCGCAGGCGTGCATGACGCCGGTCATCTGGCCGGCGTTCTGGCCGGACATGGTCTTGGTGACAACGTGCGAGGCGTAGGGAAGGCCGGTCTCCTCGGTGACGGGGAGGGCGTCCATGTCGCCGCGGATGAGCAGCGTGGGGCCGGCGCCGTTCTTCATGATGCCGACGACGCCGTAGGCTTGCGAGCTATCGGGATATTTGCCGACGCGTTCGGTGACGGTATAGCCAGCGTCACGGAGGTCTTTGGCGAGGATGCCGGAGGTGCGCTCTTCGTAGTGGGAGAGCTCGGGATGGGAGTGGAGGTCTTTGTAGAGATCGACGAGGCCTGGGGTTTCGGTGTGCGCGAAGGTGGCGACGTCTTGTGCGCTGAGTTTCGGCGCTTGCGCGCAGAGGGCGAGCAGAGAAAGAGGAAGCAGAACCTTCGCGGTGCGAAGCATGGGCGCACTCCTGGTGGGGGATTTGTTCAAGTATAGCGAGGCCGGGGCTGAAGCCCTTTGTGTTGGCTGGGGCTTTCCGCAGGCTGAAGCCTGCTGCTACTCCGGGGTGTAGCTATTCGCCGACGTTGATGCCGAGGGTCTTCATCTTGCGGTAGAGGTGGGAGCGTTCGAGGCCGAGGGATTCGGCGGCGCGGGTGATGTTGCCGCCGCAGCGGTCGACCTCCTTGAGGATGTAGTCGCGCTCGTAGGCTTCGCGGGCCTGCTGGAGGGTGGTGGGTTCGGCGCTGCCGCCGCGGGCGGGGCCGGAGTCGGAGCGCTGGACGAGCATGGGCAGGTGCTTGGCTTCGATGCGCTGGACTTTGGGGTTGAGGATGAGGACGCGCTCGACGACGTTGCGCAGCTCGCGGACGTTGCCGGGCCAGCGGTACTGCTTGAGCTGCGTTAGTGCGGCCTCGGAGATCTCGACGCGGGGGCGGCCGTACTCCTGGCCGAACTCGAGGAGGAACTCGCGCGCGAGGAGCGGGATGTCTTCCTTGCGGTCGCGCAGGGGCGGGACGAAGAAGGGGATGACGTTGAGGCGATAGAAGAGGTCTTCGCGGAAGTTGCCGCGGGCGATCTCTTCTTCGAGATCCTTGTTGGTGGCGGCGATGACGCGGGCGTCGATGTGGACGGGGGTGGAGGCGCCGACGGGATAGAAGCGCTGTTCGTCTAATGCCCTCAAGACTTTCGCCTGGGTTTTGAGGCTCATGTCGCCGACTTCGTCGAGGAAGAGGGTGCCGCCGTTGGCTCGCTCGAAGGTGCCGCGTTTTTCGGTGGGCTGGTTGGCGGTGCGTCCGCCGTAGGTGGGGCCGGCGCCGTGGCGATAGCCGAAGAGCTCGGCCTCGATGTAATCCTCAGGGATGGCGGCGCAATTGAGCTCGACGAAGACGCGGTCGCGGCGGAGCGACTCGGCATGAATGCTGCGCGCGATGAGCTCTTTGCCGGTGCCGGACTCGCCGAAGATGAGCACGCGGCCGTTGGTGGGGGCCATGAGGCCGATCTGCTGGCGGAGGGCCTTGATGGGCACGCTGCCGCCGGTGATGGGGCCCTGCACGGTGAGCTGGCGGGAGAACTCGAGGTTCTCGCCGCGGAGCTTGCGCTGCTGGACGGCGTTGCGCAGGACGAGGAGGGTGCGGTCGAGCGAGAGAGGCTTTTCGAGGAAGTCGAAGGCTCCGAGCTTGGTGGCGCGGACGGCGGCTTCGATGGTGCCGTGGCCGGAGATCATGATGACTTCGGGGGCGTTGGCGCGGGGTTCGGTAGCGTCGCCGCGGATGCGAGCGAGGACGTCGAGGCCGTCCATGTCGGGCAGCCAGATGTCGAGGAGGATGGCGTCGAAGTCGGCGTCGCGGGTGAGCTCGAGGGCCTCGGCGGCAGTGCCGGCGGTGGTGACGGTGTAGTCCTCCTCGCGCAGGATGGCTTCGAGGGAGTCGCGGATGTCAGCTTCGTCGTCGACGATGAGGATGTGGGTCATAAAGGCAGCAGAACAGCGGAGAGGCAGCTAAATAGCTAAATAGCAGAACAGCGAATAGCGAAGTGCAACGGCGGTTGCGAGTTGTGAGTTGCCAGATGCCAGTTTGCCAGTTGCCAGACGGCCTGTGGGCCTGTGGGCTAGTTGAGGTGGTGGGCTGGTTCTTCGTTGGATGCGGTGGAGGGTTCGTTGTCTTCGGTGAGGGGGGCGGGTTTCAGTTCGATGAGGAAGCGGGCTCCGGCGGGGAAGTTTTTCTCGGCGCGGATGGTGCCCTGGTGTTCCTGGATAATCTTGGCGGCGATGGAGAGGCCGAGGCCGGTGCCTCGTTCCTTGGTGGAGAAGTAGGGGAGGAAGAGGCGCTCGCGCATGTCGTCGGTGAGGCCGGGGCCGGTGTCGGCGATGGAGAGCTCGACCATGGGGGATGTGTTGGGGCCGGAGTCTAGCAGGCGGGAGGAGATGTCGAGCTCGCGGAGCAGGGAGTCCTGCATGGCTTCGGCGGCGTTGTCGATGAGGTTGGAGAGGGCGCGCTTGAGGGATTCGGGGTCGGCCATGACCAGCGGCAGACCGGGCGCGAGCGTGAGGCGGACGCGGATGTGGGAGAGACGACCGGCGAAGAGGGCGAGGGAGTTTTCGACGATGTTGTTGAGGTCGGCGGGACGGGGGCGCGCGGCGGGGAACTCGGCGAGCGCGGAGAACTGATCGACGAGGGATCTCATCGTCTGGACAGACGAGGAGATGATCTCCGAGCCTCGCTGGATGACGGCGGGCGAGGGTGACTCGACGTTGTGGTCGGAGAGCAAAGTGGTGAGGCGGCCGACGTGGCGCTGGATGAGCTCGGCGTTGAGCGAGATGGGCGTGAGGGGGTTCTTGATCTCGTGCGCGACGCGGCGGGCGACTTCTTTCCAGGCGCTCTGTTTCTGGGCGCGAAGGAGCTCGGTGGCGTCTTCGAGGACGAGGACGTAGCCGTGTTCCTCGTGCTCGGCCGGGGAAGGGATGCCGCGCTCCAGGAGGGCGACGGTGGCGGAGAGATGCAGCGTGCCGGTGTTGGATTGCATCTCCATCGCGGCGGAGGCTGCTCCCATGCGGTGGGCGCGGCGCATGAGGCGGTCGATGGTTTCGACGATCTCGGCAGGCAGGACCTGGGCGAGCGTGAGGCCGACGAAGTGCTTCTGGCCGCCGGGGTCGAGGAGCTCGGAGAAGGCGCGGTTGGCGACGAGGATGCGGCCGCCGGCGGAGAGCGTGACGACGCCGTTGGGGATGGTGTCGACGATGGTTTCGAGCTCGTTGCGGCGCTGCTCGAGCTTGGCATTGAGCCCGGAGAGCTGCGCGGTGGAGTCTTCGGCGAGCTGATGGGCGTGCTCGAGGTCGGAGGCCATGGCGTTGAAGCTGGCGGTGAGCTCGCCGAGCTCGTCGGTGGCGGAGGCGGGGACGCGGTGGGCGTAATCGCCGCTGGCGATGGCCTCCATGGCGTCGGCGAGGGACTCGATGGGGCGCGTGACCTGCTTGGCGAGGTTGAGCGCGAGCCAGCAGCAGGCGAAGAGCGCGAGGCCGGTGATGAGCAGCAGCATCATGAGGAAGAGGCTGCGGATGACGCGGCGCTCGCGGAAGGTGGTCCAGTAGTTGTCGGAGGCGATGCGCATCTCGCGCGTGGTGGCGGTGATGCCGCTGGGGATGGGAAGGCCGGCGACGACGATGCCGCCCTGCTTGAGGCCGGAGGTGGCGAGGGTGTAGTCGGTGCCGGCGATGGTGTAGAAGGGGTCGTCGGCGCGGCGGGCGGCGTCGAGCAGGGTCTGCTCGGGGGTGCTGTGCAGCTGGATGGTGGGCTCGGGCGGGGGAGGACCTTCGTCGGCTGTGGGAGAGATGGGCGTGAGGGCGCGGATGTGGGTGACGCCGCCGCGGACGTCTGGCAGGCGGAGGGAAGCGAGGGGCTGGCCGCTGTGGAAGACGATGGCGAAGCCGCCCTGCAGCGTGAGCTCATGGCGCGCGAGGACAGAGCGCACGGCCTCGGCCTGCTGCGGACTGGCGGCGGTGTCAGGCGGCAGGGGAATGTCGGAGAGCTCGAGGGCGATGGAGTCGGACTCGGAGCGGGCGTTGGCGGTGGCGTAGTGGAAGAGCTCTTCGGCGAGGCGGGTGGAGTCGTCGCGCATCTGGGTGACGGGCTGCGAGAACCAGCGGTCGATGGCGCGGTTCATCAGCAGGTAGCTGAAGGCGACCATGAAGACGAGCGGTGCGAGGGAGACGAGGACAGCTCCCCAGAGCATGCGGGTGCGGAGGCGGGTGCCGAGGACGCGGCTGCGCTGGTCGGCGTAGAGCTTGAGGACGTTGCGGACGAGGAGAACGAGGACGCCAACGAAGAGCAGGAACGCCAGCACCGAGAGGGCGATGAAGACGAGGGTCTGGATGGGCGAAGCGGGGTTGAGGAAGCTGAGGTTGAAGGCGTTGAGGGTGCCGAGTCCGAGAAAGAGGAGCAGCAGGCACACGCCCAGTGCGATGACCACACCCTGCCGGCCTCGGAGGCGAATGCCCATGGAGAGAAGTGTACTCGTTGGGGCTGCGGCGGCCTTTGGGCAGTTGAGGATGGAAGACAAAGGGCGACGTGCGGGGCACGGGAGCGATGATCTGGGATCGGCTTGGATAGTGCCTTGGCCCGTAGTCCTCATTTGACCGATCTGCTCGGGAATCCGTTCCTCAGAACCGAAACATCACTACACAGAAGCCGACTTGATCGCAGCCGCCGTTCTAATCGCTAAGATTGGGTTTCCACGATGCCGTCATTGCGTCGATCAGTTCACCCGGCGATATGCCCAATGCCAACACCGATGATGTAGGTGACGGCTCCTTCGAGTGCGCCGACGGCCGTCATCTCCAGGCCGCTGCTCCACCAGGAGCGAATGGTGATGAGCGATTTGGCTGCGCCAACAGCAAAGTGCGCCGCAAGAGAGATGATGGCGGCAACGATGATCGCCGGCATTCCAGCCATAAAGAAGAACGGCAATACGGGGATGAATGCTCCGACCGCCGTGGACAGCGCTCCAGATACTGCCGAGACCCAAGGCACGCTGAGCCCCTCTTCACTGATGTGCAGACGTTCCCGTGCGAGAGCTGCGACAAGCTGATCTTTTTTCTCCGCGATGTGCCCAACAAAGTGGTCGGCATCCTCGGCGGAGAGGCCGCGTGCCTGATAGGTCAGCGAGAGCAACTCGCGCGCTTCGGCCTCGTTGTATTCGACGGCATCGCGCTCGCGGGCAAATTCGGCCTCGTAGATTTCGCGTTCGCTCTTCGCAGCAAGGTATGCGCCCGATCCCATCGAGAGTGCGCTGGCGATCATTCCGGCAAGGCCAGCGATCAGCACGAAGTGTGCGTTGCCGAGGGTTGCCCCGGAGACACCGGAGACGATACCGAAGATTGCGCCGAGTCCATCATTGACGCCGTAGATGGCGTCTCCGATCCAACTCGCCGCTTTGGGACGCCCCTTTTCTCTTTCCGTCACCAACTCATCGAGAGCCTGCTGGGCTTGTTCCGGAGCCAATGGTTCCGCTGGCAAGTGATGGCGGATCAGGCCACCCAGCGTGATGTAGTGGTCGGCCTCATCGGCGAGGATCTCCTTGAGCATGGCGGTGGTGGCCGCGTCACCGAGTTCCTCGATCTGCTTGCCATAGCGCGCGATGTCGCGGCTTTCATCGAGTTCGAGACGCCGTAGCGCCAGTCCCTGCCCACCGATGCGGCTGGCGAGCGAACCGGCCTCGCCAGACTCGGATCCTTCATACTGCGGAACCGGCGCGCCAAGTGCGGTGAGCCGAATGGCCCATAGATCGGCATGGTTCTTCTCGGAGAGAGCGAGCTTGCGTAACACAGAGCGGCGGTGCGGCTCAGTCTCCTGCTTCGAAAGCGTGTTGTACGTGTGATAGCCCCGCATCTCTGCCTGCCAGTTGTGGCAGAGAGCTTCGATGAGCTGTTCTGTGTTCCTCGGGTTCATGAATGGCCATCGCTTTCCGCAACGCGGTACTGTCCCTATCGATTGAACCAGTGGAGTGGCCGCGATGTTCCATCATGACGGAAAGCCCACCTCATCTGCTCGGAAATCGCCGAGTCACTCATCGAAAGTGGGGCATTTCGCGGGGAAATGATGCATCCACGCCGCATTTGATAAGTGCGATCAGGGATGGGGTTGGGAGTCTGCGGGCTTTGTGTCGTGCGGAGTCTCGGCCGGCGTGTCTTTGGCGTTCTTTTGGGGCAGGACGGCGGGGATGGCGAAGGGATCCTGCAGGCTGGGGCTCTGCCAGAGGAGCAGCTCGGCGCCTTTGTCGGTGACGACCATGTCGTCTTCAAGGCGGAGGCCGAACTTGTCGCGGACGTAGATGCCGGGGCCGTTGGAGAAGACCATGCCGGCCATCATCTTCTGGTCGTTGCCCTGGACGAGGTAGGGCCACTCGGATTGGTCGAGGCCGACGCCGTGGCCGAGGCGGTGGGTGAAGAACTCGTAGCCGGCGCCGTATTTGGCGTCGCGGAAGATCTGGCGGGCGGTGGCGTCGGGGACCTGCATGGGGACGCCGGGGCCGGTGGCTCCGAGGGCGGCGGCCTGCGCGTTGTGGACGATCTCGAAGAGGGTGCGCTGGGCTTCGGTGGGCTTGCCGAAGACGAAGCTGCGGGTGATGGAGGCCCAGTAGCCTTCGACGTGGCAGCCTCCGGAGAGAACGACCATCTGGCCTTCGCGAATGACCTGCGGTTTGGCGGCGGGTTGGGGGTTCGCGCCGTCGGCGCCGACCTGGCAGGTGACGACGCCCTGCACGCCGCAGCGGTCGTAGCCGCGCTGGACGAGGGTTTCGAACTGGTGGGTGGTCTGGCCGGGTTGAAAGGCGAGGTAGGCGGCTTTGAAGACGTCGAAGGTGATGTGGTTGGCGAGGCGGATGAGTTCGACTTCGGCGTCGGTCTTGAGGCTGCGGCAGCCGGCGGTGACGGGGGTGGCGGAGACGAGCTTGACGCCGGGGCAGGCGTGGCCGATGCCGGAGACGAAGCCGAAGTTCGTGTGCTCGTCGACGCCAATCGTGGCTGAGCTGAGCTCGGATTCCGCGAGCGTGCGCTTGAAGGTGACGAAGGGATCTTCGTTTTCCTGCCAAAGATAGAAGTTGGTGGTCTTGCGCTCAGGAAGGACCGACTCCAACTGACCGTCGGAGGCTCGGGGCTGCATGATGGCGTCGTTGAGCCACTCGTTGTCCATCTGCGGCGAGATGAGGAAGGGTGCGGCGGACTGGGGCAGCACCCAGCCGAAGAAGCGGTCGCTCTGCTCCCAGTCGAGGCCGGTGAAGTACTTCATCGAGGGGCCGGTGGTAACGAGGATGGCGTTGAGGCCGTACTGCTTCATGAGCGCGCGGGCGAGGTCGAGGCGCTGGTCGCGCTCGTCGACGGGGATGGGGTGGATGTCGGCGCGGCGGTTTTTGAGGTCCTGGAGGGACTGCGGGAGGTCGACGGCGCACTGCGCGGCCGGTGCGTCAGCGGGCTTGGCGGCGTCGGGCTTGGCGGGGGAATCCTGCGCGTAGAGCGAGAGCGCTGGGGCCGTTGCGGCGGTGAGCAGGAAGCGGCGGCGCGTCAGCATGGGTGGATTGTAGGTCGTCCTGCGCGGTGGATAACGGGGACGGAGACTGGGCCGTGGGCGACGTGCGTGCGCGATTACGGAACGATTGGGCTTTGCGAATGCGCTGGCCGGATGCTATTTTCGCCGTGTCTTCGGGGAAACGCTTTCTGCCCGGACGGCCAAGGAGCGAACCATGATCATCACCGTGCAGCAACATCTGCTGCAGCAACAGCGCAACGTCAGCGACGCGACGGGACGCTTCACGTGGTTGATGCATGGCATCACGCTGGCGACGAAGATGGTGGAGTCGAAGATCCGGTCGGCGGGGCTTTCGAACATCCTCGGGGCGTATGGCGAGGTGAACGTGCAGGGCGAGCAGCAGCAGAAGCTCGACGTGTATGCGAACCAGGCGCTGCTGCACTGCCTGGGGCTGGCGGAGGGCGTGGCGGCGCTGGTGTCAGAGGAGGACGCGAACCCGATCACGGTGGATCTGAACCCGGATAACGGGAAGTATCTCGTGGTCTTCGATCCGCTGGATGGGTCGTCGAATATTGATGTGAATGTGAATGTGGGCACGATCTTCAGCATCCTGCGGCGGCCGGAGGGCAGCGATGCGAACGATCACGACATCTCCCACTGGGCGCTGCAGCCGGGCTACAAGCAGGTGGCGGCGGGGTATGTGCTCTATGGGCCGTCGACGATCCTGGTGTATACGGCGGGTAAGGGCGTGTTTGGGTTCACGCTGGATCCGACGGTGGGAGCGTACGTGCTGACCAACGAGAAGATGTGCATGCCGGAGCAGGGGCCGTACTACTCGACGAACGAGGGAAATGCGAACGACTGGCCGGAGGTGTATCGCGAGTATGTCCGGCGCTTGAAGGGCGGCGAGATCGGCGGGCAGGGTTATGGCGGGCGGTATATCGGGAGCCTGGTGGCGGATTTTCATCGCACGCTGCACAAGGGTGGGGTGTTTCTGTATCCGCCGACGCACAAGACGCCGGGCGGCAAGCTAAGGCTGCTGTATGAGGCGAATCCGCTGGCGTTTATTGCGGAGCAGGCGGGTGGGATGGCGGTGACGGAGACGGGCAGGATTCTGGAGATTGAGCCGACGTCGATTCACCAGCGGACGCCGTTCGTGGTGGGCAGCATGGTCGAGGTGAAGGCGTTCAACGACCTGGTGGCGGAGAGGCATGCCGCGGAGATGGGTAAGTGAGTTCGGTGGCTGAGAGGTTGTATTACGATTCGCCGGCGCTGGAGTTTGCGGCGGAGGTTACGGACATCCGGCTGCATTCGGCGACGCAGGACGAGAGCGGAGCGAAGGTGCAACTGTGGCAGATTGCGCTGGACCGGACGGCGTTCTATCCCGAGGGCGGAGGGCAGCCGTGGGATACGGGCGTGCTGGTGGCGACGGCGCCGAGCGGAGCGACGCTGGAGGTTGCGGTCGAGCGGGTGGAAGAGGATGACGCGGGCGAGGTGTGGCACTTCGTGCGCAAGCCGCTGATGGCGGGGACGGTGATCGAGGGCCGCGTGGATGCGGCGCGGCGGATGGATCATGCGCAGCAGCATTCGGGGCAGCATTTGTTGTCGGCGGTGTTTCTGAGGGAGCTGGGGGCGAGGACGGTTTCGTTTCATTTGTCGCCACTGAAGACGGGGAGTGAAAGCTCGACGATTGATCTTGCTTTGCGTGAGGGTGAGACCAAGTTGAGTGAGGAGGATCTTGCGCGCGTCGAGGATGCGGTGGCGCGGGAGATCTATGCGGATCGGGCGATGAAGCCGAAGTGGGTGGAGCGGGATGAGGCTGGGGCGATGCTGGAGCGCGGCGAGCTGAGGAAGCTGCCGGAACGCGAAGGGCCGATGCGGATTGTCGAGATGGAGGGCGTGGAGTTCAACGCCTGCGGCGGGACGCATGTGGCGGCGACTGGAGCGATTGGTGGGTTGCTGCTACGGAAGATCGAGAAGAACAAGAAGGGCTGGCGGGTGGAGTTTGTGTGCGGGCTGCGTGCGGTGCGGGCGGCCCGGAGAGATTTTGCGTTGCTGAGTGGTGTGGCGCGGACGCTGAGTGTCGGGGCGGTGGATGTTCCGGGGCGGGTGGAGAAGCTTCTGGAGGAGCGGAAGGCGTTGGGTAAGGAAGTGAAGCGGCTGGAGCAGGAGTTGGCAGCAGGAAAACCGCGGCGGTAGGAGTTTCGTAGCGCTGATGCCCCCGTAGACCCGTAGAGGGAGAGCTTGGCTTCCCCGCGCACGTCGCTGGAAAACTATCCCGGAAAAGGCGGCGGAACGACGCGATAATCCTGTTCGTTCGGAAACGGGTAATCCTTCACCTGTTCGCATAGGTCCCTAACCGTATCTAGAAAATCCCGTTGCTCTGTTTCCAAGTCGCTCGGAGACATCGCATTAAGCATGGCCAAGAGTTTCACTGCGTTCTCGTTTGGTGTGAGTGTCACGCTTTCTCCCTTGCTTTACTTGCCGCACGGTGGCGGATATGCGTCCTTGATTGGAACGATTGTGAACCCTGGGGGTGGCGGAGGAAACGCCCCGGGGGTTACGCCCTGCTGCTCGTAGATGCTGGGAGCGATGAATTTCGGCATTGGGTCGCAAACCCTTCCGTTACCGGGGTCGAGAAGGTACGACGTATTCCCGAACCGCTCAAAGTGATGAGCGGGCATCTGGCGGCCAAAGATCCAGCCCGCAACCGCACCGAAGAGCCAAACGCCTGAGAGTATCGCAACAGCGAGCGATCTGCGCATGATTGAGCCTCTATCGTTGAAGTTCTAACCGATAGATTACTGGCGTTCTGGGCGGCTGGAGCGGAGAAATTCACGATGTTCCGCCAAATCCATGTGCGCTTGGAGCCCTGCCCGACTGAATGGCTGATAGGGAGTGCCGAAGACCGGAAGCAAGCTGATCGAATTCCTTCTGGCAATTGGGGCAAAATACGACCATATACATTGACGGGTCGAAATCTGGACGAAGGTCCGACGGCAGCTTCACTATCGGAATCTGCCAGTAGCATCCGTATCGTGGACAGTCTGCAATTAAGTAGCTCGCCATCGCGTTACCCGTGTGGGTTATACCGGCGGTCGCAACTCAGGTCAAGTGATCATTGGCGATTCGCAGACAGGGGCCATTGTTTCTGCGGCGTCACCCTTTGCGCCATGAAACATGGGCCGACGAACCCGGTGTGTCCGCTGTCGGCCGGTCGTGGGAAAGAGAAGCAGATCCTCTTCGAGGATGACAACCAGAAAAGCAAGAGCTACTCGGCTCGCACAGGGGGGAGCAGTAGGCTTGGAGTGTGAGCCGATTTGTCGATGTTGCGCTGCCTGTGCCGCTGGACCGTGCGTTTACGTACGGGCTGGGGGAGTTGGAGGCGTGCGTCGGGGCGCGGGTGCTGGTGCCGTTCTCCGGGCAGAAGCTGATGGGGATCGTGGTGCGGGTGCATGATGAGGCGCCGGTCGCTGACGATCCCAGCAAGCCGATTGAGGTCAAGCGGGTCGAGCAGGTGCTGGACGACGAGGGGCTGCTCTCCGACGAGCTGATGGAGCTGGGGCGGTGGATTGCGGTGTACTACTGCGCTCCGCTGGGCGAGACGCTGCGCGGGATGGTGCCGCTGATGGCGGAGGTGAAGCGGCACTTCGTGTATCGGATCGGCGAGCGAGGGCGGGCGGTGTTGTATGAGGGTGCGGCGAAGGGGTCTTCGCGGCGGTCTCGGCTGAGTGCCGAGGACCAGAACCGCGAGTATGCCGCGCTGAACTATCTCGAGGCGGGCGATGCGGTGAAGGCGGCTACGATCCGCAGCGCTACTGGCGCGAACAAGGCTCTGCTCGACGGCATGGTGAAGAAGAAGTGGCTGGTGCGCGAGGCGGTTGCGGAGTCGCGGGACGCTCGGCGGGTGGAGATGGTAGCTGCGCTCGTGGAGGAGGGCCAAGGGCCAAGGGTCAAGGGCCAAGAGGGCGAGGGGTCAGGGGCCAGGGCCCAGGGTTCAGAGGGCGAGGGTTCGGAGGTGGTGGTTGCAGAGTCGTCGCTCACGGAACCCACGTCTCAGACTCGAGACGTGGGGCACCCGGATGGTGCGGGTCTTGGGGAGAATGTCGATCGAGTTTTGGGTTTGGAGTCTGGAGTCCCGAGTTTGGGGTCGGGGAACGAGGGGGATGAGCCAGTGGGCCAGACTCCAGATGGCCAGATGCCAGCGGGATCGCGGCGGCTGCCGAAGCTGAATGAGAATCAGCTGGCAGTGATGGCGGAGCTGGCGGGGTGTGGCGGGCGTGAGCTGGTACGGGAGCTGCGGGTGCGGCTGGAGCGTGCGGATGTTCCGGATTCGACGCTGGGGACGCTGGTGAAGCGGGGTCTGGTGCGGCTGGAGGAGACGGCGCAGGCGTTCAGCGTGAGCGGGCTGGGGGGGCATGGACGCAAGTTTGCGCATGAGCATCGGCTGAACGAGGCGCAGATGGCAGCGCTGGCGACGATTGTGGCGGCGCTAGACGGCGAGGTTCCAGGGCCCAGAGATCAGGGGCAAGGGTCAAGGGCCAAGGGCCAAGGAGACGCGCTGCGGGAGACGCAGAGAGTAGACAGTAGACAGGAAGATAGGAAACAGAGCCCGGGCGGGTTTGTGCCGATGTTGTTGTATGGCGTGACGGGGTCGGGCAAGACGGCGGTGTACATTGCGGCGATTCAGCGTGCGTTGGATCGGGGCAAGAGCGCGCTGCTGCTGGTGCCGGAGATTGGGCTGACGCCGGGGACGGCAATGCACATGGTGGCGGCGTTTGGCGGCGAGGTCGCGTTGCTGCACTCGCAGCTGACCCCGGATGAGCGGGCCGAGCAGTGGCATCGGATACGGCGGGGCGAGGCGCGGGTGGTGATCGGGACGCGGTCGGCGGTGTTTTCTCCGCTGGAGAATCTCGGGTTGATCCTCGTGGATGAAGAGCATGACGGGGCGTACAAGCAGGAGGAGACTCCGCGGTATCACGGGCGCGATGTGGCGGTGATGCGGGCGAAGCTCGCTGGGTGCGTGGTGGTGCTGGGGTCGGCGACGCCTTCTCTGGAGAGCTGGCACAACGCGGAGGTGGGCAAGTATGCGCGGATCGACTTGCTGCAGCGGGTGGCGGACCGTCCGATGCCGGTGGTGGAGCTGGTGGATATGCGCGAGGAATTTCGCGCGACGGGGCAGGAGCAGATCTTCTCGCGGCAGCTGCTGGAGGAGACGCAGGCCACACTGGATCGTGGGGAGCAGGCGATCATCCTGCTGAACCGCCGTGGATACAGCTTTGTGGTGATGTGCCGCAAGTGCGGCGAGAAGATGGAGTGCGAGAACTGCGCGATTGCGCTGACTTATCACAAGGGCCAAGGGTCAAGGGTCGAGGGCCAAGGGGACGATGTGGCGCCGCCGGGGAGCCGGTTGGAGTGCCACTATTGTGGGTTCAAGGTGGGGGTTCCGAAGGCTTGTCCGCACTGCACGAGCGAGCATTTGTATTTTCTTGGTGCTGGGTCGCAGCAGGGCGAGGAGCGGCTGGCGGGGTTGTTTCCGGGGGCGCGGATTGGGCGCATGGATCGCGACACGGTGCGGACGCGCGGCGATATGGAGCGGCTGTTGGAGCGGCTGCACTCGGGCGAGATCAACCTGCTGGTGGGCACACAGATGATTGCGAAGGGGCATGACATCCACGGAGTGACGTTTGTGGGTGTGGTGGGTGCGGACTTTGCGCTGGGGCTGCCGGATTTTCGTTCGGCGGAGCGGGTGTTTCAGCTGTTGACGCAGGTGAGTGGGCGTGCAGGGCGCGGCGAGCTTCCGGGCAAGGTGCTGGTGCAGACCTATCAGCCGAGCCACTATGTGCACGAGTTCGCGCAGCACCACAACTTCGCGGGGTTTGCGGCGCGGGAGATGTACTTCCGGCGGGCGATGAAGTATCCGCCGCTGAGTGTGCTGGCGAATGTGCTGGTGCAGGGAGAGACGCTGGAAGAGGTGCTGGGCTGGTCGAAGCGGATTGGGCGGTGGTTGGAGCAGAAACGGTTTCCGGGCGTGCGGGTGCTGGGGCCGGCGCCGGCTCCGATCTCAAGGATCAAGCGGATCTATCGGTATCACCTGTTGCTGAAGGCGGAGCAGCGATCGAAGCTCGGTATGCTGCTGAAGGAGTTCATTCCGTGGCTGGAGGCGGAGGAGATTCCGAGGAGGAACGTGGTGGTGGATGTGGATGCGGTGCACCTGATGTAGCAGCGCTTCGCGTTAGCGGGTCGCGCTGCCGCTTGACCCGGTAGCGTCGCTTGCTTCGCTTGCGACGTTAGCGCTTCGCGTTAGCGGGTGTTGTGGCGCGGTGGGGAGATGTGGATGTCCTGGAGCCGGTTTGCGGGGAGGAGCTTTGCCCTTAGCGGCTGAAGCCGGATTGGTGGCAGGGCGTTGATTGTCGCGCCTGAAGGCGCGACCTGCCAATGGGGCTGAGTGAAGAGGACGGTCGTTCGCTGCCGCAAACGATACCCCACCCTTTCACGATGGAGCTGTGAAAGGATAGGCCACCCGGCGGGCTCGTCAGCGCTGGAGCTTCAATTTGATCCAGTGCAGGGCGATCTTACCGAGTGGTCGCATGAGCTCGAGCAGGCCGGAGTGGCCGAAGGGTCTTGGGGTTGCGCAGAGCAGGAAGATGGCGAGGCAGGCGGGGCCGAGGAGGGCTAACTTCCAGCTCAGCGGGGAGCGGTCGCTGATGAGCGGATGGCGCATGCCGGGCAGTAGCAGGAGGCAGGCCCAGAGGATCCAGCCGGCCCAATTGGTGAGGCCTAGCCCGATCAGAATGACGATGGTGCCCCAGGTGAACCAGCGATGCGCGCGGGGGAAGTAGGCGTAGAGGACGTGGCCGCCGTCGAACTGGCCGGCGGGCACGAGGTTGAGCGAGGTGATGAGGACTCCGACCCAGGCGGCGACCAGCACGGGGTGCCAGATCAGCGGAGCGGCGGCGTAAGGGTGCAGCCAGCCGTTGAGCAGGCGCAGCAGCAGCGGCATGTGGAACTGGACGAGTCCCGGGGCGAGTGGATGTCCGGGATGCGAGAGCTTGAGGCCGAGGATGGCCGCGGCGATGGCGACGAGGAAGCCTGCGACAGGTCCGAGGGCGCCGACGGCGAGGAGCGCGCGGCGAGAGGTGACGCGGCTTTTCAGGCGGATGATGGCGCCGGCGGTGCCGCTGAGCGAGGGAGCGGGGATGACGAAGGGGAGGGAGGCGCGGATGCCGTAGCGGCGTGCGGCGAGGTAGTGGCCCATCTCGTGGGTGAGGAGGATAGCCAGCAGCGTGAGCGAGAAGGGAAGGCCGCTGGCGGCGGCGTGGGCGTGGCGGAAGGCCCAGGCGTAGGGCAGCACGTCGTCGTCGGAGGAGATGGGAGGCAGGCCGGCGCGGAAGTTGGCCATGTAGCGCATGCCGACGACGGTGGTCGAGAAGAGGGTGACGACCAGCAGCAGGACGTGGATCCACAGCTGCGAACGGCGGGGACGCGCGGACCCAAGAGGCTGCCCCGTGATCTCGGGTGGGGTGGCACCGCTGCCGTCTTGCAGGATCGCAGGGGTTGCCATGGGCTGCGTGTGCCTTGGGTGGTTGGCTGCGCGTGGCGCGGCCTCAGGATCGACTAATCGAGGAGATGAAGTTCTTTGCCGGGCTTGAAGCGGACAGCTTTGCCGGGAGAGATGCTGACCTCGGCGCCTGTGCGCGGATTGCGTCCCACACCGGTCTTGCGGGGCTTGACGGTGAAGACGCCAAAGCCGCGAAGCTCGATGCGGTCACTGGCGGTGAGGGCTCGCTTCATGGACTTGAAGATGGTGTCCACGGCGGCCTCGGCCTTGATGCGCGGAAGCCCTGTGCGTTCCACGACCCGCTGGATGAGGTCCTGCTTGATCAAGAAGATCGCCTGCCTGTTCCCAGAACGCCTCGGCGCCCTGCTGGGGTGTAGCGTAGGAGTGCCCGCCTCCTCGATGGTAGGCAGGGCGATATAGCTTGTCAACGTTGAGGCGGGCAGGTTCAGCAGCCCACAGCGAGTTGCGATAGGCTCAAGTCAAGCGAGAATTCTGAATCATTGCGCCGGATCTGTGGACAGGGCATTGCCCGTCCGGGCACGGCAGTGTGAACAGTGGAGAGACAGCGAAACGATGTCGATCAAGAGTGATAGGTGGATCCGGCAGCAGGCCGTCGAGAACGGCATGATCGAGCCGTTCAGCGAGAAGCAGGTGCGTGAGGGCTGTATCTCGTATGGCCTGTCTTCCTACGGGTATGACCTTCGTGTGGCGGATGAGTTTGCGATTTTCACGAATGTGAACAGCGCGATCATCGATCCGAAGAACTTCGATGACCGGTCGTTTGTGCGGGTGAAGGCGGACAGCATCATCGTGCCTCCGAACTCGTTTGCGCTGGCGCGATCGATTGAGTACTTCAAGATTCCGCGCGATGTGCTGACGCTGTGTGTGGGCAAGAGCACCTATGCGCGCTGCGGGATCATTGTGAACGTGACTCCCTTCGAGCCGGAGTGGGAGGGGTTCGTGACGCTGGAGATCTCGAACACGACGCCGCTTCCGGCGCGCATTTATGCGAACGAGGGGCTGTGCCAGATCCTGTTCTTCCAGGGCGATGAGGCGTGCGAGGTGAGCTACGCGGACCGCAAGGGCAAGTACCAGGCGCAGCACGGAATCACATTGCCGCGGATGTAGACGCGGAGGGGCACGTCGGGCTATGGAGCAGGAAGCGGCCAATCCAACGCGCAGCAAGGTGGGCATAGTCGCGGCGGACCCGCTGCGCTCGCTGGGTCTCGAGGCGATCCTCGAGACGGAGCCTCGGCTCGAGCCGATTGTGATCGAGCTGGAGAGGGTGTTGTCCATCGACAACCTCGCGGCGGTGCTGGTCGACGAGCGCTCGACCGGAGATAAGCTGACCGATGTGATTGCACGCCTTCGCCGGGATCACGCGACGATGAAGATCATCGTGATGGGCGAGATGGGCGACCCGGAGCATGTGCAGGCGGTGATCGCGGCCGGCGCGAAGGGCTATCTTGCGGAGACGGCCGGCGAGAACGAGATCCGGATGTGTCTGGAGGTGGTGCTGGATGGCTCGGTGTGGGCACCAAGGAAGGTTCTTGCGCGGCTGATCGATGCAGGTGGAGTGCAGTCGTCCACGCAGACGCAGGGGCAGCTCTCGGGCGACTCTATGGAGAACAAGATGACGCCGCGTGAGCTGGATGTGCTTCGGTTGCTGATGGACGGGCGCTCGAACCGCGATATCGCGGTGGCGATGGGAATCGATGAAGTGACGGTGAAGGCTCATCTGGGCCGCATGCTACGCAAGGCGGGAGCGAGCAATCGCGTGGAGCTGACGCTACGGGCGATGGAGGAACGGCGCACGGCGCTCGGTCAGGCTTCGCGGCGTTGATGCGATGGCAGGGCGAGTGTGGCTTCATCGCGTATCTGAGAAGCCAAACGCATTCGCACCAAAGGTCTACAGTCCTAGGTACTCTTGCGAGGGGCAGAGGTAATCCCTCAAAGTCGAACGAGTACAGACCTGGGAGAAACGGGGTTGCGAGCACATCGCAACCCCCATTTTTTTTCCCGGTGCAACCAAGCATGGAAGCCATCCCATCTACCTTTGTGTGCGGCAGTTGCATGAGAGTGCTTATGAATGATTCATAGGCGGACCGCAGCAGAATTGTGTTTCGAAAGGTTGATAGTGATGAAGAAGCTGATTGGATTGACGTGCGCAATGGCGATGGGCGCCACCGCGGTTGTGTCGCAGGCGCAGGACGCGAAGCTGGGAGAGCGTCTTAACAACGCATCCGCAGTGCTGCATGAAGTGATGGGCTCGCCGGATAAGGGCATCCCGCAGTCGATCCTCTCCAGCGCATATTGCGTGGTTGTGGTTCCGGCCTACAAGAAGGCGGCTTTTGTCGTCGGTGGCCAGTATGGCCAGGGTGCGGCGACATGCCGTACGCCGCGTGGCTGGTCTGCTCCGGTGTTTGTCCGCGCTGAAGGCGGCAGCTTCGGTTGGCAGATCGGTGGTCAGTCGACTGACCTGGTGCTGGTGGCGATGAACAAGAATGGTCTCGAGCACATGCTGTCCAGCAAGTTCAAACTGGGTGGCGATGCTTCGGTCTCGGCCGGCCCGGTGGGTCGTAACGCGGCTGCGGACACGGATGCAAGCCTGCATTCCGAGTTCCTCACCTATTCGCGCAGCCGTGGTCTGTTCGCGGGTATCGATCTGACCGGTGTGGTGCTTTCGCAGAATGCGGATGACACTCGCTCTGAGTATGGCGCCAACGTCCCCTTCGAGGCGGTGCTGCATGGTCAGCAGGCGACTCCTCCGAACGCTGTCAACTTTGTACACACCGTGGCTCGTTACTTCGTCGTCGCTCGCGACGCGCAGTAACTCGGTAGACACAGCATCGACGTGCGTCATTGACGGACATCAGCGACGTTCAGGGGCGGCTTCGGCCGCCCCTTTGTCGTGCGTGACGTACCGGTTGGCGTCGTTTGCGTACACTGGAAGGCGTTGGGAACCACGAACCAAAACGTCCCGATGGTGGCGGCGGCGCCCGCGGCTGAGGCTGGTGCGAGCGTGCGGATTTCTGCGCGCGAACGGCTGGAGTATGTGTTGCTGCGTGGGGTGATGGCGGTCTTCGCCGTGCTGCCGAGAGATGCGGCACGGGCCCTGGGAGCGGCGATTGGCGCGCTGCTGTATCGCGTGCTGGGCAGGCTGCGGGGCGTAGGACAGCGCAACCTGGAGCTGGCTTTCCCGGAGATTGACGCCGAGCAGCGTGATCGTCTGCTGCGCGAGGAGTTTTGTTCGCTCGGCTGGCAGCTGGCGGAGTTTCCGCGCATGGCGCGGCTGACGCGGGAGTCGGCGTCGCATTATATCCGCTATGAAGGCCTGGAGAACTATCTTGCCGCGAGGGACAAGGGACGCGGCGTGCTGGTGCTCACAGGCCACATGGGCGCATGGGAGCTATCGAGCTTCTTCCATTCGCTGATGGGCTATCCGATGTCGATGGTGATCCGGCGGCTGGATAATCCGCTGGTGGATGAGCTGGTGAATGGCGTGCGGTCGATGCATGGCAACCGTGTGCTGCATAAGGACGACTTCGCGCGGGGTCTGCTGACGGCGATGCATCGGGGTGAGACGGTGGGCATCCTGATGGACACGAATATGACTCCTCCGCAGGGAGTGTTTGTGCCGTTTTTTGGCGTGGAGGCTTGCACGGCTTCGGGCCTCGCTCGCGTGGCGCTGCGGACGAAGGCGGCGGTGCTGCCGGGGTTCCTGCTGTGGGAGGCGAGCGAGCGGCGGTATGTGCTGCACTTTGGCGAGGAGCTGGTACTGGAGCGTACCGGCGACGGCGAGCGGGATATCGTGGCGAACACGGCGTTGTTTACGGCGACGCTGGAGACGTGGATCCGGCGCTATCCGGGGCAGTGGCTTTGGGTGCATCGGCGGTGGAAGACGCGGCCTGAAGGTGGGGAGAAGATCTACCGATGAGTGGCACCGCGGCAAAGCGAGCGATGAGATGCATCACGGTGCGCGAGATCCTCGGGCTGGCTGGAGTTCAGGGCGCGGAGAGTGTTGGCCCGCGGGAAGACGATGCGCGCGCGTTCTCGCGGCTGTCGGGCTTTGACGATGCGGAGGCGGAGTCGATTGTCTTTGCGCAGGATGAGGCTTCGCTGGCAAAGGCGCTGGAGAGCTCGGCTGGGTTGGTGCTTGCGAGGGCGGATGCGGCGAGTGGGGATGCTCGCGTACTGCGGGTGAAGCATCCGAAGCTGGCGTTTGCGCTGGTCGGGCAGTGGTTCGAGCAGTTCGAGGAGCGCGAGATTCATCCGGCGGCGAGCGTGGATCCTGCGGCGAAGCTGGGCGTGGGTGTGGCTGTGGGCGCGGGCGCGGTGATCGAGGCGGGTGCAGTGATTGGCGAGGGCTGCGTGATCGCGGCGAACGTGACGATCTACGGCTGTGTGACGCTGGGTGCGCGCTGCCTGGTGCAGGCGGGTGCGGTGCTGGGTGCGATGGGGTTCGGGTACGTGCGGGCGTCGAGCGGCGTGCATACACGCTTTCCGCAGCAGGGCACGCTGGTGATCGAGGACGATGTGGAGATTGGGGCGAACACGACGATCGACCGCGGAGCGCTGGGTGAGACGCGCATCGGCGCGGGGACGAAGATCGACAACCTGGTGCACATCGGTCATAACTGCCGGGTGGGGCGCAACGTGGTGATGGCGTCGCAGGTGGGGATCTCGGGGTCGTGCGTGATTGAGGACGGTGCGGTGCTGGCGGGGCAGGTGGGGCTGGGCGATCATGTGAGCATCGGGCCGGGAGTGATTCTGGGCGGGGCTTCGGGAGTCTTTCCGCACAAGCGGGTGGAGGGGCCGGGGGAGATGTTTATGGGGGTGCCTGCGGAGCCGGTGAAGGAGTATTTGAGGACGATCGCGAGGGTGCGGCGGTTGAAGTAGGCGGCGTGGCGTACGGGTGAGCTGTAGAGGGGCGAGGTTTTCAGGTGCTCAGGTGCGAGGGCCGCGTGGCGCATCGTATTGGTTGAGGGACACATGGCGGTTGTGGTCATTGGCGGGCATACGCGGAACATCGGGAAGACCAGCGTGGTTGCGGGGATCATTGCGGCGCTGCCGGAGCGGCGATGGGTGGCAGTGAAGATCACGCAGTTTGGGCACGGGGTGTGCTCGGCGAATGGCGAACCGTGTGACTGTGAGACGGCGGACCATACGATTGCGATCAGTGAGGAGCGGGAGCGGGAGTCGGGGACGGACTCGTCGCGGTATCTCGCTGCGGGCGCGGCACGGGCGTTCTGGGTGCGGACGCGGCAGGGACAGTTGCAGGAGGCGATGCCCCGGGTGCGGAAGCTGATCGCAGATGCGGCTGAGGCGGGAAGCGATGTGATTCTTGAGTCCAACAGCGTGCTGCGGTTTTTGCGGCCGGATGTGTTTGTGAGCGTGGTGGACGCGAGCGTGGCGGACTTCAAGCCTTCGGCGCTGCGGTATCTTGATCGCGCGGACGCGCTGGTGCTGACGGGCGGCGAGTTGGATCATGCGGCGTGGAGCGGGGTTGCGGCGAGTTTACTGCGGACGACCGTCGTACGGGTGCAGCCGCCGGCGTATGTGAGTGCGGAGCTGGTGGAGCTGGTCCGGGCGAAGCTGCCTGTGCTGTCGCCGATGGTCGCTGACAGCCGGCTGTATGCCGCGAGAGACGAGCAGCAGATCCCCTTCGGGGATGACAACAAGAAAGGCTAGACTCCTGCAGCGGGAAACGAAGAATTGTGATCGAGCTTGGAGCTTGGGGTTTCGAGTTGTCAGTCCGCCAGTTTCCAGATGCCAGTTAGATGCTGGGGGCGCCTAGCATCATGAGGTCGTCGACTCGTTCGACTTCTTTCTGGATGAAGGGTTCGGCGTACTTTACTCCGGCTAGCAGGCCGTAGTGGCGTGCCGTGGCGTACATTCGCTCGCGGATGTCTTCCTCGGGGACGAAGAGGCCGGCGCCGGAGAGCTGTTCGCCATACTGGGAGCGATAGGCCAGCAGGGATTCCAGACGCGTTTCGATGTGCTTGGTGATGTCGACGACGAAGGTGGGACGGATGTCGCTGTAGAGCGAGGCGTAAACGATCTTGTAGGGGCGATGGGGTGCGAGATCACTCACGCCGAGTTCGGGAGGGAATTCGGCTTTCCTGAGGCCGGCTACGAAGCAGGCTTCATAGCCAAGGGTGGATGAGCGGTAGTGGTCCGGATGGCGGCCTTGCCAGTAGGGGAGGATGACGACGCGGGGGCGCAGGCGGCGGATGGCTGCGGCGAGCTTGAGGCGGTTGGCCTGGGTGTTCTCCACGTTGCCGTCGGGAAGGTTGAGGGCTTCACGGTGGGTCACGCGGAGGATCGTGGCGGCGGCGGAGGCCTCGGCGGCGCGGTCGGCGGCGGTTCCGCGGGTGCCACCTTCGCCTTGCGTGAGGTCGACGATGCCGGTGCGCCAGCCGCGTTCTGCGTGAACGAGGAGGGTGCCGCCGCAGGTCTGCTCGACGTCGTCGCGATGGGCGGCGATGGCCAACATGTCGACGCCGGCCTGCGAGGAATTCGCGGCCGGCGTCGGGATGAGGCTTTGGATCATGTTTGGGATGGCTAGTTTGCGGTGTTGGTGGTCGCGTCGATGTAGGCGACGTCCAGCACGGTGCCCTGCACGGTGATGTTGTAGTTGTTCAGCTCCAGACCTGCGAGCGGCGTGGTGCCGTAGCCGGGCTCGAAGGAATTGGTGATGGCCGCACCGGTGTAGAAGGCGTGGATCTGTCCACCGTAGGCGGTATAGACCTTGCCGAAGGGCTCGACCCAGCAGAGGCCGGTGAGGCTGCCGTAGTAGTACTGGTTCTGGTCGGTGTTGGCGTAGGAGACCGGGACCGCCTTTACCGAAGCGATGTTGGACTGCACTACTGCCGGCACGATGGACGCGGTGGGAGCAGTGGTGCCGATGTTCATCACCATGGTGAGGCAGTTGTAGTTGCCGGCCTGGTCCGTATAGCCCTGCGAGGCCAGCTCCGAAGCCGCCTTGGCGGCGCGAACGCCGTTGGCGCACTGCTGGGAGCCGATCCAGAGGGTGTTGTTGTCGGCGAAGAGCATTTTGGTGTGGGTGCCGTCGGAGATCGCGATGGGCGAGCTGACGGCGCCGGTTGCGAGGTTGATCAAGGTGAGGTTGCCACCGAGGAGGCCGCTCGAGGTCACGTTCTGGCCGGCGACGTAGAGGTAGGTCGCGTCGGAGAGGACATCGGTAGCCCCACCGGGAACGGGGATGGGATTCGCGACGGGTAGGGAGACCAGCGGTTCCGGCTGGGTCGTGGGATCGACCGTAGGAACATTGTTGATGTTGAGGGCGCTGGCCTGCAGCTCGAGGACGCTGGCGGTGGTTCCACCGCACTCAGGGCCGCAGTTCACCACATAGATGGCACTGGCATCGAGCGAGGCATAGGCGTAGATGGGGTGGTCGTAATACTTGTTTGCCGCGGTCGCACTGCTGTTGGGGGTGGGTCCGACCGGTACGACGCAATAGGTGGGGAGCAGGAGAGGCTGGCAGTCGACCGCGCCCGGGGGCGGCACCGGAGTCAGGGACGCATTCAGCTTGATGACGCGATAGAGCACGTTGGAGTTCCGCACCATGGCCAGAACGACGGTCGCGCCGGGATTGACGAAGGTGCGATAGACGCCGGGGACGCTGAAGATATAGCTCGAGCCGCTGGCGTTCATGATGAGTTCGCCTGCGCCTTCGGCTGCGCCGGCAAAGATGGCTCCATTGGGGGCAGCAGCGACGCCGGCAGGGCTACCGCCGAAGCTGGCTACGGAACCATTGCTGGCCTCGGTGGCGTAGCTGACACCGGTCAACGAGCCGGCGCTCTCATCGAGAATGTAGCCCACCTGCTGCTCGGGATAGTTGAAGATCTGGATGGGATCAGTCGCCGAGAACCCGGAGATGGCGAAGCGAGGGATGGTGTTCTGCACGTTGGAGCGCAGGTCACGCAGACCGTCGAGGAGCTCTGCGCCACCGCCGCTGCTGCCTGTGGTGTACGTCGCCATCACGCGTTCGATCAAGCCGCTGGGTCCGGTGGTACGGCCAGCGTAGTTGTACGCGGGATTGTAATAAATCTTATTGGCGCAAGAAGTGAGCCCAAGTACGCCGACCGCCAGGGCGAGGGCGGCGAGAAGCTGGGCTGAGAACCTACTTTTCTTCAACGTAAATCACTCCAGGAACAACGCACTTCCGCGCTAAATTGGCCTATGCAGGCTATCGCTGAGTATAGCAGGGGGAGCCCTGCCGACCCGTTTGGATTGCCTGCCGCAGCGTTATACGATGGACGGATAGACCTATGCATACGTCATCGGCACCGACTGAAATCGACAGCTTGTTTTCCGGCGAGACCGTACTGTGCGACGGCGCGATGGGCACGATGCTGTACAGCTGCGGGGTGTTTATCAACCGCTGCTACGACGAGCTGAATGTGACCCAGCCGGAGCTGGTGCGCGGCGTGCACCAGGAGTATCTGCAGGCCGGCGCGGAGGTCATCGAGACGAATACGTTTGGCGCCAATTCCTTTCGGCTGGCGCACTACGGGCTGGCGGACAAGGTGCATGCGTTCAACGTGGCCGGAGCGAAGATCGCCCGGCAGTGCGCGGATGCGATCCACGAGAAGCAGGGCACGCGGGCGTTCGTTGCGGGGGCCATCGGCTCACTGGGTGAGGCGCTGACGCCGGTGGGGAAGGTAACCGCGGAGCAGGCCCGAGCGGCGTTCGCGGAGCAGATCAAGGCGCTGGCTGAGGGTGGAGTCGACCTGCTGATTGCGGAGACGATGATGAGCGTCGCCGAGGCCGAGCAGGCGATCCTGGCAGCCCGCGAGGTTGCGCCGCAGCTGAAGATCGTGGTCCTGATGACGGTGAATCAGGACGACAACTGTCTCGACGGGACCTCTCCGGAGGATGCGGCGCGGCGGCTGACGGCTGCAGGGGCGGATGCCATTGGCTGCAACTGCTCGACAGGGCCGGTGACGGTTCTCGAGGTGATTCAGCGGATGCGACCGGTGACGAATCTTCCGCTGGTGGCGATGCCCAATGCGGGCATGCCACGCGAAGTCGAGGGGCGGCACATCTACATGACGTCGCCCGAGTACATGGCGCGGAATGCGCGCAAGCTGGTGACGGCGGGGGCGAACTGGGTGGGCGGCTGCTGCGGGACGACTCCGGCGCACATTCGGGCGATCCGCAGCGAGCTGCGCGCGATGACGGCGCAGGCGGTTGGAGAGGCTACGGCGGGCAGGAATGCCGTGGCGAGTTCGGCGGGCAATGATGAGGGCTCGCTCGAGCCAGCGCCGCTCGAGGAGCGGTCGCTGATTGGGCGGAAGATTGCGCGCGGCGAATTTGTGACGATGGTGGAGATTGTGCCGCCGCGGGGCTTTGATCCTACGAAGGAACTTGCGGGTGCGGCGCTGCTGGCGCGCGCGGGGGTGGATGCGATTAACGTGCCGGACTCGCCGCGGGCGAGTGCGCGCATGAGCGCGGGGAGCCTGTGCCTGCAGATCCAGCAGAAGATTGGGATCGAGACGATCCTGCACTACACGTGCCGGGACAGGAACATCCTGGGGATTCAGAGCGACCTGCTGGGCGCGGCGTCGTCGGGGTTGAAGAACATCCTGTGCTTGACGGGCGATCCTCCCAAGATGGGGAACTACCCGGAGGCGACGGCGATCTTCGACGTGGATGCGATTGGGCTGGTGCGGATTGTGCAGGGGCTGAATCATGGGCTGGACATCGGGCGGAGTCCGATTGGCGGCTCGACGGGGTTCACGATTGCGGCGGCGGCGAACCCGGGCGTGCCGGATGTCGACCACGAGGTGCGGCGGTTTGCCGCGAAGGTGGAGGCGGGTGCGGAGTACTGCATCACGCAGCCGGTGTTCGACCTGCGCCTGCTGGAGACGTTCCTGCGGCGGATTGAGGGCTTTCGGATTCCGGTGATTGCGGGGATCTGGCCGCTGACCAGCCTGCGCAACGCGGAGTTCATGAAGAACGACCTGAAGGTAGCGATGCCGGAGGAGATCATGGCGCGCATGGCGTCGGCGAAGGACAAAGAGGCTGGGTTGGCCGAGGGACTTGCGATTGCTCGCGAGATGCTGACGGCAGTTCGCGGCGATGTGCAAGGGGTACAGGTGAGCGCACCGTTTGGCAAGTACGGCGCTGCGGTGGAAGTGCTGGGTCTGTCTGTGAGCCAGAGCGCGGAGGTGGCCTGATGGCGACTGCGAAGCCGAGTACTGCAAGGCCGAGTTTCGAGCAGCAGATTGCGGAGCTGGAGACGGTGGTCGATCAGCTGGAGCGGGGCGATCTTCCGCTGGAAGAGAGCGTGGGGCTGTTCGAGCGCGGGATGGTGCTGTCGAACGCGTGCCGGGGACAGCTGGCGAGTGCGGAGAGCCGGATCCAGGTGCTGCTGAACCCTAGCGAGGACGGGCCGGTGGAGGTGGAAGACCTTGCGCTGGCGGTGGCGGAGGGCGAAGGGGATGAGGATGGGGATGATTCCTTTGACTCGATTGATGACGAAGAGGACGAGGAGTAAATGACTCCATCGATCAAACAACGGTCATCATCTTCCGACGACGCCGTTTGGCGGACCGTCGAAGCATGGCGCGAGAATGAATGTCAGGCCAGACAGCCGCTTCTTGCGCGCTTCCGAGCGACACCTGAAGAGCTTGAACTTCGCGCCCGTGAGGGGCCAATCTCTACGATTACGCTCAATCAGGCTGTGACAACCGGATGCATTAAGGAGTTTGGCGAATCCTTGGCGGCGTTGGGTTCGGAGGGGCTTCGGTTCTCGCGCTGGATTGATGCATTGCCAACAAGTGAGACGGAAGTGTATCTGAAGTGTAGAAGACGGCTCCCCTAGCTGGGCGCTATCGGCCGCGCCTGTTGGGTTTCTTGCTACCCACCTTATTCGAGATCGATAAAGATGGTTCGTTCGAGAACATCTCGCGTTCGTAACGGATCGCTAGTGTGGATCGCGACCTCTCTGCTCGGTCTCGTGATCTTGCTCTGCACTGCTTATTTGGTACGACCGTCGATTCGTGCCCACTATCTGTTTGGCAGACTCGAAGCACTCCAATTGGGACATTCCACATTCGAGGACGCGCAGCGGCTGGCCAAGCAGATCGGGGCCAAGCCCTATGGTCCGTGCGACCGGTCTGTGTGCGAGTGGGACGTGAGGATGGACAACTCAGAGCTTCCGCAATGGTGGAGAGGCTTAGGCGAAAGCTTCGTGGTTTCCTTTACCGTGAAGAACTCGGTAGTTGTGCGCAAGAACACTGGTTTCGGGATAGGAAGAGTCGACTCATTCAGTCCGTCATCCGTGTCGCTGGAGGAGCAGGAACAGTGGCGTCATGAGCCTGGGCGGGAACAGGTGCCGGTCCAGGCGGGCTGGATGACCACGGAACTGTATCGCTATTACCAGTTCCAAGTGCGCATGACCCCTAAGGCTTCGGCAGAGGACCGGCAACGTTACACCGCATTCGCCTACAGTTGCTTCTGGAAATACAAAGGTTGCAGCGACGCTAGGGAGTTGCTGCCAACAGCAGATTCGTTTCCCACGGAATAGGAGGTTAACCCGTTTGTGCAGCGCCACTCACCCGGCGTCGCTTCTACCGGTCGCGGCTGGTGACGAAGCCTGGCACCCAGAGGAGGGCGCGCTTGTATTCGTTGTCGGGAAGCTCGGCGATGGACTGGCGGGCGGCTTCGGCGTAGGCGCAGGCGGTGTCCATGGCGTAAGCCAGCGAACCGTGGCGCTGGAGGATCTCGAGGATCTCCTCGTGGGTGACGTGCTCGAAGCTGCGGTCGGCGAGGACGGTGCGGATGGCTTCGCGGTCCGCTCCTGTACCGCGCTCCAGCGCGTGAATGACGGCGAGGGTGGCCTTACCTTCGCGCAGGTCGGAGGCTGCGGGCTTGCCCAGGACATCGTCGTTCGCGGTGAGGTCCAGCATGTCGTCGATGATCTGGAAGGCGAGGCCTAAGTTGCGGCCGTATTCGCCGAGCGTTTCTTCGTCAGCGGTGATCGCCTCACCGGGCTTGGCGATGGATGCTTGGGCCGATGGTGACGCGGAGATCGCTGCGCCTAGCTGCATAGAGACTTTGAAGAGGCAGGCGGTTTTGCGATAGATGAGGTCGAAGTACTCTTCCTCGTTGATGAGGTGCCCGAGCTTTTCCATCTGCAGCAGCTCGCCTTCGACCATCTGCTGGGTGAGCGAGATGAGCAGGTCGAGGACGCGGAAGTTGCGCTCGTTGAGTGCGGTCTGGAAGGCTTCCATGTAGAGCCAGTCGCCGGCGAGGACGCACTTGGAGTTGCCCCAGGTGGTGTTGGAGCTAGGGCGGCCGCGACGGGTGGAGGCTTCGTCGATGATGTCGTCGTGGACCAGCGTGGCGGTGTGGAGCATCTCGACCACGGCGCCCATGCGGATGCGGGCTTCGCCCTTGCAGCCCAGCGCACGCGCGGCGAGCAGCAGAAGCATAGGGCGGATGCGCTTGCCGCCACCGGTCATCAGGTAGTTCGCGATGTCGGTGACAACCTGGACGGGGGACTCGGCCTGGCGGGAGAATTCCTTCTCGACCAGCGCCAAGTCGTCACGCAGCAGGTCGAAGACCTCAGCTGCCGTCGCAATGGAGATGGGACTCACGCATATCCAGAGTAGCAGGTCGAGGGCGGGGAGCAAGGTCCGAAAGAACTGGGGCCGAACGGTCCGGCCCCTTTTGCTCCTGTGATGGAAATCACTTAGTTGGAGCGGAAGTTTGTGAACTGGAGATCGAGGCCGAGATCCTTGCCGCGCAGCATGGCCATGATCTCCTGGAGCACATCGCGATCCTTGGAGGTGACGCGGACCACGTCGCCTTGAATGCTGGCCTGGGCCTTCTTCTTGGAGTCCTTGACCATGGCGACGATCTTCTTCGCGACCTCGGTGCTGACACCCTGCTTGAGCTTGATCTTCTGGCGGACGCTGGAGCCCGCGGCGGACTCGATCTTCTCGTACTCGAGGTTCTTGAGGGGCACGTTGCGCTTGACGAACTTGTTCTGCAGGATGTCGATGACGGCCTTGAGGGTGTACTCGTCTTCGCTGGCGAGCTGCACCACGTCCTGGCCTTCGAGGACCATGGTCGACTTGGAGTTCTTCAGGTCGAAGCGCGTTGCGAGTTCCTTGGTCGCCTGGTCGATGGCGTTCTTGACTTCCTGCACGTCTACTTTGCTTACTACGTCGAAACTGTTATCGGCTGCCATAGGTATCTCTCTCTCCTCAACATTGTAAGGATGCGCGTTCTCGGCGCGTGGTCGCTGTCCATTGTGCCACGTGGCGTGGCGAGGCTTTATGCTCGCGCGGTACTGGGGAACAACCGCTCGAAGTTGGTGGTGGTCTGGGCGGCGATCTCTTCGGGGCTCGCGCCGCGGAGGTCGGCGAGGAAGCGCGCGGTAATCGATGTGTGGGCGGGTTCGTTGCGCTGGCCGCGGAGCGGGATGGGCGTGAGGAACGGGGCGTCGGTCTCGACGAGGATGCGGTCGGCGGGCGCGGTCTTGGCGACGGCCTGGATGGCGGTCGATTTGGGATAGGTGAGGTTGCCGGCGAAGGAGAGATAGAAGCCTGCGGCGAGCGACTGCGCGGCTTGCGCGGCGTTGCCGCTGAAGCAGTGCATGATGCCGGGAAGGCCGGTGGGCACCCAGTGCTTCTGGATGAGGTAGATGAGGTCGTCGAAGGCGAGATGGGGGTTGCCGGCCTGCTCGAATTTTTGTTTGGCCTGGGGTGTCGCCAACTCTGATGTCCGGCAGTGGATGGTGATGGGCTTGCGCGCCGCGGCGGCGATCTCCATCTGGGCGAGGAAGGCTTCCTGCTGGATGGCGGGGTCGGGATTGTCGAGGTGGTAGTAGTCGAGGCCGATTTCGCCGATGGCGATGCAGCGGGAGTCGGCAGCCAGATTGGCGAGCTTCGAGAGGGCTGCGGCATCGGCGCGGTGGGCTTCCTGGGGGTGGATGCCGGCGGTGGAGAAGATGTTTTCGTGCTCGCGGGCGATTTCCAGGGCGCGGTGCATGTCGTCGGGGCCGTTGCCGATGCCGATGGCGAGCAGGCGCGTCACACCGGCGGCGTTGGCGCGGGCGATGACCTCGGGAAGGTCTTCGTAGTCGTCGAGGTGGCAGTGGGAGTCGGTGAGTTGCATCTCGTTCAGGGTATCGCGGAGTAGTTGCCGGTCGTGGTTTCTGTTGAGCTATGAGCGACGAGGGCTCGAGCGTTGAGGAAAGGCGGGGGCTTCGTGACGAGTGATGCTTTGGCGCGATAGGATGTCTGCCATGTTGGAAATCGGACAGACAGCTTCTCCATCTCCCACGCCGCATGCGCCGACGATCACTCCGGCGTCGCGGGTTTTTCTGTTGCATGAGATTCCTGCTCGCACGTCACCCAGCGGGATTGAGGGCTGGGATTTTGGCGGCGGACAGCTGACGACGGGCGAGTGGGTGAAGGCGCATGAGACAGCGCAGCCGGCGAGCGCGTCGCCGAATCCGGCGCATCGCATCGAGCATACGGAGCTGATCTGTTTGATTGAGGGCGAGCTGGAATACATGCACGACGGCGCGACCGACCACTGCGTGGCGGGGGACATCCTGCTGGTGGCGAAGGGGACGTTCCATCAGCTGCGCAACGTGGGGACGACCACCGCACGGTACTTCGTGCTGGCGATTGGAGGGGATGTCCATGTCTAGCGCAGAGGTGGGCGTGAAGGGATTGGAGCAGCCGACGCGGCGGGAGATGCTGGCGCTGATGACGGCGTTCGCGGCGATGGCAGGAGCTGAGGGTGTGCTGGCGCAGACGGCGATGCCGGGCGTTGATCTGTCGAAGGCGCGGGTCTTCCGGTTTGCGGAGTTGAAGGAGCACAAGAACGACAACGGCGGTTGGTCGCGGGCGGTGGTGGAAGGTGCGTTGCCGACGGGGGAGTGGATCGAGCTGCACCAGTCGATGGTGCCTCCGGGCAAGATGCCGCACCCGCCGCACAAGCACTCGAACTCTGAGTTCATTGTGCTGCGCGAGGGGACGATCCAATACCTGCGCGATGGCAGCCGCGAGGAGCTGCATCCGGGGGATGTGATCTACACGGCGTCAAAGCAGCCGCATGGGATGTTGAATACGGGAACGGTGAACGCGGTGTACTTTGTGCTGTCGGTGGGGGTGAAGGATACGGCGGTGTTTGTGGAGTTGAAGGCGTCGTAGGGGTGGTGGTAAGAAGTAGTAAGATTTGCTCCAGGAGATTCGCGATGTCGGACGTGCAAAAGGTCAGTGTGGCGTTGACGGGCGAGCAGATCGCAGCGCTTAAGGCTGCTGTCGATACGGGGGAGTACGCGACGACGAGCGAGGCCGTGCGCGAGGCGCTGCGCGACTGGCAGTTCAAGCGCGAGCTGCGTGGCGAGGATCTGAAGCGGCTGCGCAGACTGTGGGCTGAGGGAGAAGCGAGCGGGCCTCCGCAAGAGGTCGATTTCGCAGAGGCGAGGGCAGAGGCTCGGCGGCGCTTGAAGAAGGTAGCCGCGAAGGCATCGTGAGCGCGAAGCTGCACTGGACGCCTCAGGCTCGAGAGGATTTGATCGAGATTTACGTGACGATAGCTCTTGAGAACGAAGCCGCTGCGGAGCGTGTCTACAACGAGATCGAAGAACGGGTCGTCATGCTTCGGGAGCATTCTCGATTGGGTGTGAGACGGCCAGAGATTGCTCCCTCCGCACGTATGCTCGCGTTCGGAATGTATCTGGTGCTCTATAAGACAACGCCGGACAGTGATGAGGGCGGGGTGGAGAGCGTCGAGATCGTTCGCGTGGTGCATGGGCACCGCGATCTAAGCCACATCTTTGCGGATGAGGCGAGTTAGTGCACGCAGATTCCCTTCGAGAATGACAACAAGAGAGGCCCGCATCGAATCGATGCGGGCCTCTCTTGTGTGTCGAGCTACTTGAGGCGGGTTCCTACGGGGACGCCTTCGGGGACGGTTGCCAGGAAGGGCTTGCCGCCTTCTTCGCTGGCGGCGAGGAGCATGCCGTGGGACTCGATGCCGCGCATTTTGCGGGGGGCGAGGTTGGAGATGATGATGATGCGGCGGCCGATGAGTTCTTCGGGGGTGTAGAACTCGGCGATGCCGGAGAGGATCTGGCGCGGCGGCAGGATGTCGCCGAGGGAGACTTCGAGGCGGAGGAGCTTGTCGGCCTTGGGGATGCGCTCGGCGAGGGTGATCTCGGCGATGCGGAGTTCGATTTTGATGAAGTCGTCGATGGAGATGAAGGGCGAGGGTTCAGGGTCCAGGGCCAAGGGGCCAGAGGTCGCGACGGTGGCGTGCGTGGGCTCAGAGGGCGCGGCTTCGGTGCGCGTGGTGGTGGCGTTGCTGCCGGCTACGGAGAGCGTGCTTGAAGGGTCGGCGTCAATCGCTCGGGGTGCGGCGGCGGGGCTGCTGGTCTCTTCGGTGGTTGCTGCTGGTGTGGGGTTTTCCATTTCGATCATGAGGTCTGCGAGTCCTTTGTCGGCGCGGGGGAGTACGGGGCTGAGGGCGCCGAGTTTGGTGTGCGGAGCGAGCCCGCTGAAGTGCAGGTCGGCGAGCTCGCCGCTGGTGGCGGCTTCTTCGATGCTGCCGAGGCCGAGCTGCGCCCATACCTTTGCGGTGACGAAGGGGCAGTAGGCGTGGAGCGCGGCGGTGGCCCAGCGGACGGCTTCGGCCGACATGTAGAGCACCGTGGCGAGGCGGCCGAACTGCTCGGGGTCTTTGGCGAGCTTCCAGGGGGCGTTGGAGGTGATGAAGCCGTCGGTGATGGTGATGAAGGCGGCGATCTCGGTGAGCCTGGCGCTGAACTCGGTTTCGCCGAGCTGGTTGAGACGCGCGAGCATGGCGTAGGCGGCATCGCCCAGAGCGCCGGGGTGGAAGCCATCCTTGGTCGCTGCGGGGCCTTCGAAGATGGGCGTGGGGATCTCGCCGTCGAAGTACTTCTCGATCATCGAAAGCGTGCGGCTGACGAGGTTGCCGTAGCCGTTGGCGAGGTCGGCGTTGTAGCGGGTGACCATGGCGTCGAAGGAGAAGCTGCCGTCCTGGCCGAAGGGGATCTCGCGGAGGAGGAAGTAGCGGAGGACGTCGGCGGCGAAGTGGTCGCGCTCGGTCTTGGTGCTCTCGGGGAATTGCTTGGCGTAGACGTGCTCGCCGAAGGCTTCGAGGATGGTTTCGGAGCGGACGACGTTGCCGCGGGACTTGGACATCTTGGCGTTGTCGAAGAGGAGCCAGCCATTGGCGGTGATGCGCTTAGGCGTCGGGATGTCGGCAGCCATGAGGAAGGCGGGCCAGTAGACGCAGTGGAAGCGGGTGATCTCTTTGCCGACGAGGTGGAGGTCGGCGGGCCAGTAGCGGGCGAACTCGGCCTGGTCGGTGGCGTCGGGGCTGCCGTAGCCGACGGCGGTCATGTAGTTGGCGAGGGCGTCGAGCCAGACGTAGACGACGTGCTTCTGGGTGGCACCGGCGGCGGTGAGGATGTCGTCGGGGACGGGGATGCCCCAGGTGAAGGAGCTGCGGGAGATGGAGAGGTCTTTGAGGGCGCCGGGGACGTAGTAGCCATCGTCTTGGGCGCTCTTGCTCGTTTTCCCAACCAATCCGTGTTCGAGTCCCCATTTCAGAGACGTTCGCACAACACCGTAGAGGCCGTCCTGCTCATCCTCAGCAGAAATTCTCCACGGATTCCCGGCACGATCAACGAGTGTTCCCTTCGCGTTTTGCTCGTTGAATTTCGCATTTACCAACCGCAGGTCGCCACTCAAGAAACTCAACACTTCGTTGCGCGCGGTCGTTGGCTCGATGGTGAGCTCGCCGGACTCGATCAGGGCGATAAGCTTTTCCTGGAAGGCGCTGAGCTTGAAGAAGAAGTTCTCTTCGGTGACTTCTTCGAGGATGCGGCCGCAGTCAGGGCAGGGGGTTCCTACGGGGGCGTCGACGAAGGCTTCGTCGGAGACGCAGTAGGCTCCGGTGTACTTGTCGAGGTAGATGAAGCCCTTCTCGTACAAGGTGCGGAAGAGGTGTTGGACGCCGCGCTTGTGGCGGTCGTCGGTGGTGCGGATGTAGCGGTCGTAGGTGAGGCCCATGCGGTCCCAGAGGGCGCGGAACTGGGCGGAGACCTGGTCGGCGAACTGCTGCGGCGGGATGCCCGCGGCGAGGGCGGAGCGCTCGATCTTCTGGCCGTGCTCGTCGGTACCGGTGAGGAAGAAGGTGTCGTCGCCTCGCTGGCGGTGCTGGCGTGCGAGGACGTCCGCAACGATCGTGGTGTACGCGTGGCCGATGTGGGGCCGGGCGTTGACGTAGTAGATCGGGGTGGTGAGGTAGAACTTTTTGGGCTGCTCGGACATATGGGCTCAGCAGCCAGTTTACAGGGGGCGAGGGCCAAGGGATTAGGGCCAAGGGTCCAGAAGGCCGTAGGGGCCAGGTGCCTGGCCGGCAGGCAGGCAGCGGGTCCTTCGCTACTGTCAGGATGACAATTTCTCGAGGCGTGCGTACGTTCTGGCTTCTTGGTCCCTGAACTGGCCGCTTGTCAGGCCATCTCGGGCTCGCGGGGTGGGCCGAGGCGGGGCACGAGGAGCTGGAAGATGAGCAACGAGAGCAGGTAGGCGCTAGCGGCCATGGAGAAGACCAGCAGCTGGTGCAGCGAGAGATTGCGCTTCACGACCCAGGTAAACGCCGCGCCGCCGGCGGCTCCAGCGGCGCCGCCGATGCCTACGACGGTGGATATTGCGGAGGATGGGAACATGTCGCTGGGAGTGGAGAAGAGGTTGGCGCTCCAGCCCTGGTGGGCGGCGGCGGCGAGCGCGATGAGCAGTGTAGCCGGCCAGGGATTGGCAGGGAAGATGGCGCTCATGTGGGGAACGAAGACCAGCGGCAAGACCAACAGCGCCATGGCGAGCATGGCGAACTTGCGGCCGGCGTTGGTGGTGTGGCCGCGGCTCATGTGCCAACCGGAGAGCGAACCGCCGCCGATGGAGCCGACGGAGGAGACGACGTAGACGGTCACGATGTACACGTAGGCGTGTTTGAGGTCGAGACCGTAGTTGCGATTGAGGAACTGGGGCAGATAGAAGAGGTAAAACCACCACACGCCGTCGGTGAGGCCTTTGCCGATGAGGAAGGCGTAGCAGCCCTTGTGGAAGAGGATTTTGGGCATGATGGAGGTGGGGGACTTGCTCCGGGAGAAGCCCAGCAGCACGAGCCCCGGGATGATGCCGATGAGCAGGGCGACGACGGGGAGCGGGATGCCGAGCCAGCTGCCGGACGCGTGCTCGGCAAACATGACGATGCCCGGAAGGACGCCTAGACCGAGGACCACGGGGATAAGGACCCTGGGCGAGAGACGGAACTCGCGGGGGACTTCCATGCCTTCGAGAACGGGCGCGAGATCGCGCTGCGTGGTGGTCGAGGCGCGATGGTACTTGTTGTAGGGAAAGACGAGCCAGAGAAGCAGCCAGGCCATGCCCATGGAGCCGGTGGCGATGAAGGCGGAGCGCCATCCCCAGCGTGCGGTGACGGTGGTGATGATGATTGGCGCCAGGAAGAAGCTGACGTTGGAGCCGGAGTTGAAGAGGCCGACGGCCTTGGCGCGTTCGTTGGTGGGGAACCACTCCGAGACGGCCTTGATGGCGGCGGGGAAGTTGCCACACTCGCCGAGGCCGAGGAAGATGCGGGCGACGCAGAAGCCGGCGACCGACGTTACCAGGGAGTGGCTCATGGACGAGAGCGCCCAGATGGCGATGGCGAGGGCGTAGCCGGTCTTGGTGCCGAGCTTGTCGATGATGCGGCCGACGAAGAGGAAGCCGACGCCGTAGGCGAGCTGAAACCAGATCAGGACGTTGCCGAAGTTGTTGTCAAAGACCGGCTGGTGAAACTTGTCTGCCAGCGAATTCCAACCCATGAACGGGACGTTGTGCAACTGCGGCTCGATGAATGAAAAGACCGAGCGGTCCATGTAGTTGATGGTCGTGGCCAGGAAGAGCAGGAAGCAGACGAACCAGCGCATGGAACTCGCTTCGGGAGCGTTGACGGTGAACTCTTCGGCGGTGCTGTGGGCAGCGGACATGCGGGAACCTGACTCCGAACAGATGGGGTGGCTGCTGCCTTCTTGGCGCGTGAAACTCGTAAGCCTGAAAGGGAACGCTGCCAACGAGGATCGCGGGCGGGACATACGCATGTCAAGCCAACATCCCATGCAGCCTGACAGGCTGCGGCGAGGTACTCCGACTATCGCGCAGTTTACATGGAGACGAACCAGGGATAGATGAGGAAGAAGGCGATGAGCACAGCGACCATGAGGTCGGCGTAGAGCAGCAGAAGCACGCCGCCGTGGTACCAGCTCCAACGCTTCTGGAGGCAGCGTGCGGTCTCGGCGGTGCCCCACATACTGAGGAGCAGTGGAGGGATGAGCCAGAGCGTGGGACGCATCTCCGCAGCATGGGAGAGGAGCACGGTGGAGACGAGGCTGAGGCCGACCAGTATGTTGCCGCGAAGCAGCGATCTGTAACGAAGATGGAAGTGGATCGACCGCAACGGGAGCCTCAGTGGTTGGATGAGGCCGGCTGGCCCGGGATGCTTGCGGGCAGCGTCCGTGTGCGGTCTTGTTACGGCTTTGCGGGCGCGGGCTTATCGGATGAGGCTGCAGGGGCAGGGGGTTTTGCGGCATCAAGGGGCGGTAGCCGGTTGATGCGGGAGGTGGGGATCTCGACCACGCCGAAGTGATTGGTGGCGAGGTCATGCACGCCGATGCGGAGGAAGGTTTCACCCTTGGCCGGGGTGCTGATCTGTGAGTGGTACTGGATGCCGCTCTGCATGAGCTGCTTGAACTTGTCGGCCCCGAGCTTGATCTGCGCGGTCTGGCCGGCGACGTTGAGCAGGTTGCCATCGGCGTCGTAGAGATCGATCTTGACCTCGATGCTGTCGCTGAGGGTGTTGTCAGGGTTCTTGGTGAAGCTGAAGTCCCCGGTGAGTGCGACGAGGTCGACCTGATAGCGGCGGAAGGGTGGCTTCAAGGGCTTGGTGGGATTGAGCACGTTGCCGGGCGCGAGCGTGTCGTCGGGTTTGTCGGAGACGGGTACGACGCGGAGCTTGATGAGGATGTCGTTGGGTGTGGGCGCACCGCGCTGCATGGCCAGACGGGCGTAGTTGGAGGCTGAGCCGGGCGCTGCGGCGGCTGCCTCGCTGAGCGATGCCGCCTGGTCGGGCTTCTTCGCGCTGTTGGGGTCCACGGCATAGTAACCGCGGCGGTAGGTAAGCGTGAGGCCCTGCTGCTTCGCCGCGTCGCTGAGGCTCACCTTGATGTTGCGATAGCCTCCATTCCAATTGTGGTTAGCCGGGCTGTAGGTGAGGGTGTAGTAGTTGGAGCCGGAGTCGATGGCCCTGGCGGTGGCGTCGGCGAGGCCGTTGGTGTTGTAGTAGGCCTGGCCGCCGGTGGCTTCGGCCATCTGGCCCATGGTGGAGTGCTCGTCGGCCTGGCTCTGCGAGAACTTCTGGACGTCGGCGGAGAAGGCTGCGGGGTTCTTCACGTACTTCGAGCCGCTGTTGGCGGCGCTGAGAGCGGGCAGGACCATCAGGCCGCGGGCATCGACGGGGAAGACGGCGACCTGGGCGCGGGTGAGCAGGTTGGTGGTCTCGCGGAACTCCTCTTCCATATCCGCCATGACGGCGAAGGGATTATTGATGGAAGGATCGGGAGAGAGCGATAGCGGGAACGATCCTGAAAACCAGATGAGATTCTTGCGGCCGGGGAAACCGCTGAGGTAGTGGGCGAGGGCGTTGAAGGAATCGAGTGTGTAGCGGACGCGCATCTGCGTCTGGAAGCTCTGGCGCTCGGCTTCGAACTGCTGGAGGCTGGCCACGACTTCCGCGGGCGCGTCGGCATCCGCGGCGGTGTCGGCGACGTTGGGAGTATCGCCGTTGGTGCCGACGGGGTCGTCGAGCAACGAAGAGGCGCGAGGGGTGAGCTTGTGCTCGACGGCGTCCTTGAGGGTTTCGGGGTCGGAGGTGAAACCCTGCAGGAGGTAGAGGCGGGAGCTCATGCCGAAGATGGCCATGTGGGTGCCGGGCTTGGCCTTCTTCACGAACTCGGCGAGTTGATTGCGTAGAAACGACTGGTCATTCATCGGCGTGTTGAGAGTGTCGATGAAGAGGACATTCAGGGTGGAGTCGGGCGGGACGGCGGTGTAGTTGGTGAACATGCCCGGCGGCATGGGCGGCAGGGCGGGGCCGGTGGGGTGATCGTCGGCGCGATGCTCCTCGAAGTGGCGAACCTGTTGCGGGGTCTTGTCTTCGGTGAGGACCAGATCGCTCTGCTTGAGACCGTGGATGGGGTTGCCGTTGCGGTCTGCGACGCCGACATCGACGATGACCAGCTGGGTGCCGGTGTGGAGGATCGTCGTTCCTGGTGGAGGTTCCTGCTGGGCCGGCGCGGTCTGAGCGTGGGTGCAAAGCGCAAACAGAAGCGCGCAGCCCAAGGATAGAGGGCGATGCAAGGAATGGAGCCGCAGGACGGAGAGCATACGGGCAGCAGCCTCGAGCCGATAAGGTGACAGCAACGGCGGGATGATTCCTGCAGCATACAACGTGCTGCAGGAATCTCCGGTTGTCTTTCGTCGGCTGTGAGGCGGGCTACTGCTGGGCGGCGGCGGCGATGGAGTCGCTGTACGGTGCGCGCAGGACGCCGCGCTCGGTGATGATGCCGGTGATGTATTTCGCTGGCGTGACGTCGAAGGCGGGGTTCTCGATGCGGACGCCGTTGGGGGTGACCTGCTTGCCCTGGAAGTGGGTGACCTCGGTGGCGGCGCGCTGCTCGATGGGGATCATGTCGCCGTGGGCGGTGTCGGGGTCGATGGTGTTGAAGGGGGCGGCGACGTAGAACGGGACGCCGTGCTCCTTGGCGAGGATCGCGACGGAGTAGGTGCCGATCTTGTTGGCGGCGTCGCCGTTGGCCGCGATGCGGTCCGCGCCGACGATGACGGCGTGGATGCGGCCCTTGCCCATGAAGTAGCCGGCCATGTTGTCGCAGATGAGGGTGGTGGGGATGCCGTCGTGGACGAGCTCCCACGCAGTGAGGCGTGCGCCCTGGTTGAAGGGGCGGGTCTCGTCGGCGAAGACGTCGATCTTTTTGCCGGCCTCGACGGCGGCGCGGATGACGCCGAGGGCGGAGCCGTAACCGCAGGCGGCGAGCGCGCCGGCGTTGCAGTGGGTGAGCACGGTGGCTTCGTCGGGAAGCAGGGCCGCGCCGTTCGCGCCGAGGATCTTCAGATTGGCGATGTCCTCGTCGTAGAGCTGCTGAGCGAGGGCAACGCACTCGGCCTTGATGGCAGGGATGGGTGTGTTGCTGGCGGCAAGCGAGGTGTAGAGGTTGCGCACCTGCGCGATGCCCCAGAAGAGATTCACGGCCGTGGGGCGAGTCTCAGCCAGGGTGCGGCAGACCTCGTCGACTTCGGATGTGAGATCGGGGAGCGTCGTGGCGGTGGAGCGATCGATGCCGAGGGCTACGCCCATGGCGGCGGAGACGCCGATCGCCATCGCGCCACGCACGATCATGTCGCGGATGACGGTGGCCACCTGCTTGTAGTCGGTCGCGAGAACGTAGGTCTCTTCGAGGGGGAGTTTAGTCTGGTCGAGGAAGCGGACGCCTTCAGACGTCCATTCAAGCGTAGGAATCATGCCGCTTCCATTGTACGTGGAGCGAGGCGTGGCTGGGCAGGAGCCGCGACTTCGAGCTCGACGGCTACAGGGAGACGATTAGCAGGAATCGACGGAGGCAGGCGTGGCAGCGATACGGCTTCAGCCAGAACAGGGGCTTTTCGTAAAACTTACGTCGAGAACGAGCGATGTCACCTGACTCGCAACTGGGACACTTGAGCGAACGCGCTGGCATGGTGGAGTCCTGAGAAGTTGATGTTGCGATCTCGACCTGCATCCGGGCGGGCGTGGATGCGCTTGTGTGATGTCGCGATGAACGCGGGAGCCCAAGGAAGCGGCGCACGGCGACAGTGACTGCCATCGGCAGCACTTATTTGCTTTTCGTTTCTAAAGTTCCCGGTGAGCTGCTGGAAACAGTGTGCGCTATCTTCTTTGCGATAGGAATAACATGTTCCACCACCCCGTGAAGCAGCCGGGACGAGTATCTTACGACGGTCCGGGATCTCGTGACCCGATAGTTCAAATTCGGGAAGACTGCCAGTTAGACCTGTTTCGCGGAACGTGGCCACGCGGACGGCGTTACCGTCCGGGGAATGGCTAGCTCCCGAGGCGCTCGAGGTGACGGAAGGCGCCGGTGGAGATGCAGATCTCGAGGAAGATCAGGGAGTCGTAGGCGACGTGGACCAGGCCGGCTGCGGCGACGGAGCGGTAGCGTACGCGCACGTAGCAGAAGACCAGTGAGGGGATGAGGAGCACGATGAGGGCTCCGACGGACCAGTGGAGCTGGGGCCCGTGGATGGAGACGAACAGGGCGCTGGTGACGAGCGTGGAGAAGATCCACGCGCCACGGGTGATCTCGGTGGTCTGCTGCCAGCGCTGAACCGCGGCGGGAGTGCGCTCCAGGCTGAGCCAGTCATAGGCGGTGGCGAGAGCGGGGAGAAGGAAGCCACGGAAGCCGATTTCTTCGTAGACCGGCACGAAGAGGCTGCCGAAGATGGTGGTGACCCAGGCCGCGAGGGGATTGCGGAAGAGGCTGAGGATCTCGGTCTCTTTGGGCAGCTTGACGAAGGGGAGATGTTCGCCGAGCTGGGCGAGGCCGCTCAGCGCGAAGCCCAGGAGCAGAAGCTTCCACCAGTGCAGCTGGGCCTGACGCCAGGTCCAGTGGATGCCGTCGAGGAAGCTCCGGCGCCACAACAGGGGAAAGAGCGGAAAGGAGATGGCGAGCGCCACGACGTAGCCCAGCAGCTGGCTGGCGCCACTGATGTAAAGCCGCTCCTGGTAGTCGGCCATTACCGTGCGGCGGAAGGCGATAAAGAGCAGGATGGCGATGCCGGTGAAGCAGGCGATCGTGAGCGCCAGAAAGAGCAGGGCGTGGCCGAGATGGGGAATACGCCTGGCGAGGCCGTGATCCTGCGCCGGGTCGGTGTCGTGCTGCACGTCAAGCACCTGGTCTGCGCGGACCGGCTTAGGCAACGGAAGATCGCTCATGTCCTCGCTATGATCGCATCCCGGTGCGAAGGAACGGAAGCAAACGAAGGTGGGAGGGTGAAGAGACGCGCTGACTCCGATTCAGGTGCGTGCGACCTTTGATTTAAGTGCGCGCAGCCTTCTTTGCGGCCTTCTTTGTGGCGGACTTCTTCTTCGCGACGGGGCCTTCGGCGGGCTTTTCCTTGGAGGCCTTGGGAACGCCCATCTTCTTTTCGGGCTTGATGAACTTGGGCTTGGGGGCTTTCTTCTCGAGGTCGGGAAGGTCGGCGGGTGGGGGAAGCTGCGCGAGCTGCGGGCCGGCGGCGTCGTAGTAGCGGGCGAGGAATTGGCCGGTGTGGGACTCGGCTACCTGGGCGACGAGTTCGGGCGCGCCCTGGGCGATGATGCGGCCTCCGCCTTCGCCGCCTTCGGGGCCCATGTCGATGAGGAAGTCGGCGTTGCGGATGATGTCGAGGTTGTGCTCGATGATGAGCACGGTGTTGCCGAGGTCAGTGAGGCGGTGCAGGACTTCGAGGAGCTTGCGGACGTCGTCGAAGTGGAGGCCGGTGGTGGGCTCATCGAGGACGTAGAGGGTGCGTCCGGTCTGGCGCTTGGAGAGCTCGCGGGCGAGCTTCATGCGCTGGGCTTCGCCGCCGGAGAGCGTGGTGGCGGACTGGCCGAGGTGCACGTATCCGAGGCCAACATCGACGAGGGTCTGGAGCTTGATCGCGACGGCGGGGATGTCCTTGAGGACGGGCAGAGCGTCTTCGATGGGCAGGTCGAGGATGTCGGCGATGGAGTAGCCGTTGAACTTCACGCCGAGGGTTTCGGTGTTGTAGCGGCGGCCGTTGCAGACCTCACACTCGACGTAGACGTCGGGGAGGAAGTTCATCTCGATGCGGCGCTGGCCGTCGCCCTGGCAGGCTTCGCAGCGGCCGCCCTGGACGTTGAAGCTGAAGCGGCCGGGCTTGTAGCCGCGTTCGCGCGATTCGGGCAGCATGGCGAAGAGGTCGCGGATGGCGGTGAAGACGCCGGTGTAGGTTGCGGGATTCGAGCGCGGGGTGCGTCCGATGGGCGACTGGTCGATCTGGATGACCTTGTCGAGCTGGTCGGCGCCGTGGATGGCCTTGTGCTCGCCGGGCTCTTCGCGCGAGCCGTAGAGTTCCTTGGCGAGGGCGCGGTAGAGGATGTCGTTGACGAGGGTGCTCTTGCCGGAGCCGGAGACGCCGGTGACGACGGTCATGACGCCGAGCGGGAAGTGGGCGGTGATGTCCTGGAGGTTGTGCGAGCGAGCGCGTTCGACGGAGAGCCAGCGGCCGGTGAGGGGGCGCGGGGCTTTGTCGGGAGTGGGGCGGGTGACGATGTCGATCTCGCCGGAGAGGTACTTGCCGGTGACGGAGTCGGGGTTCGCCATCACCTCGGCGGGTGTGCCGGAGGCGATGAGCTCGCCCCCGTGTTTGCCTGCGCCGGGACCGAGGTCGAGGAGGTAGTCGGCGGCGCGCATGGTGTCTTCGTCGTGCTCGACGACGAGGACGGTGTTGCCGAGGTCGCGGAGGTCCTTGAGCGCGGAGATGAGGCGCTGGTTGTCGCGTTGATGGAGGCCGATGGAGGGCTCGTCGAGGACGTAGAGGACGCCTCTTAATCGAGAACCTATTTGAGTGGCTAGCCTAATGCGCTGGCCTTCGCCGCCGGAGAGTGTTGCCGCTGAGCGCGAGAGAGATAGATAGCCGAGGCCGACGGCGTTGAGGAACTCGAGACGCTCGATGACCTCGCGCTGTAGGCGGTCGGCGATGAGCTTGTCGCGGCCGACGAAGTGCATGGACTGCGCTCCGCGCAGGGCGCGAGCGAGCGAGAGGCCGGTGAAGTCGGCGATGGAGAAGTCGCGGCGCGCGTTGGAGGCTCCGAGGGGCTCGGTGTCCTTGTCCTCGACGGCGGTGGGCGCGTGCTCGAGGGAGTCGGCGAGCGGGATCGTCACGGCGAGCGACTCGGGGCGAAGGCGCGCGCCGTGGCAGACGGGGCACTCGGACGCGGACATGTACTGCATCATGTAGTCGCGATAGCCGTCGGACTTGGTGTCTTCGAGGGTGGAGCGGAGCCAGGCGAAGATGCCGTGGAAGCCGGTGCGGGCGGTCTCGCCGCGGGGAGGGCCGTAGAGCAGGAGGTGCTGATGCTCCTTGGACAGGTCCTGGAAGGGGAGCTTGAGGTTGATCTTGTAGCGGTCGGCGGCGAGCTTGATGAGGCGGTGCAGATACTGCGAGGCGGAGCCAGGACCCATGGCGCCATCGAGCAGAGGCTTGGACCAGTCGGTGATGGTCTTGGCGGGGTCGAAGTCGTAGATGGAGCCGAGGCCGTGGCACTCGGGGCAGGCGCCGTAAGTGGAGTTGAAGCTGAAGCTGCGGGGCTCGAGCTTGGGCACGTTGATGCCGCAGTCGGGGCAGGCCATGGAGGAGCTGTAGAGGGTTTCCTCGTAGCCGCCGCCGGGGACCTGGGAGCCGATGAGTACGAGGCCGTTGGCGAGCTGGAGGGCAGTGGCGATGGCGGCTTGCAGGCGGCGGGTGTCGAAGACAGGGCCAAGGGCCAAGGGATCAGTGCCAAGGGAGTTGCTCTCCGCTTCGATTCCTTGACCCTTGGCTCTTGGCCCCTGGCCCTTGACTGCTTCGTCAGCGGGCAGGGCCTTCAGGATGATGCGATCGACTACGGCTTCGAGGGTATGGTTCTTGCGCTTTTCGAGGCGCATGCCTTCTTCGATCTCGGTGATCTCGCCGTCGATGCGGACGCGGTAGCCCTTCTTGTCGAGGGCTTCGAGCTCTTCGCGGAACTCGCCCTTGCGACCGCGGACTACCGGGGCGAGTACGGTGACGCGCTCCTGCGGCGCTCCGGATTGCTCATGGAGGATGGCGCGGGCGACGACCTGTGCGACGATCTGGTCGGCGGACTGTCGCGAAATGGGACGGTGGCAGTTGGGGCAGTGGGGCTGGCCGACCGAGGCCCAGAGCAGGCGAAGGTAGTCGTAGATCTCGGTGATGGTGCCGACGGTGGAGCGCGGCGAACGCGAGGTGGTCTTCTGCTCGATGGAGATGGCAGGCGAGAGGCCGTCGATGGAGTCGACGTCGGGGCGCTCCATCTGGTCGAGGAACTGGCGAGCGTAGGCGGAGAGGGTTTCGACGTAGCGGCGCTGGCCTTCGGCGTAGATGGTGTCGAAGGCGAGCGAACTCTTGCCGGAGCCGGAGAGGCCGGTGACGACGGTCAGCGTGTTGCGCGGGATGGAGACGGAGACGTCGCGCAGATTGTGCTGGCGGGCGCCGCGGACGTGGATGTGGGTCAGGCTCATGCGGGAATCAGGGCCGAAGTGGCCAAGACTCTAGGATACAAGCTTTCGGGCGGGGACTGTGCGGAGCGGGCCGACGGCCGTTTCGCGAGGGGAACGCAGCATTGGGACGGGAACCGGGGAAAGCAACAGAGTTTTACACGTCTGATGCCATTTTCCTGCGCGATTCGGGCACACTATCTGAGGTTGCGCCGCATCCTACGGGCTATTGTGAGTCGTAAATCGGCGGCGTGGCTTGGGCCCTACCAGGAGTTTTGTTGATGGTTACGTTGATGCTGTCGTGTGCGATCGCTGTTTCCCTGGCGATTGGTGTGTTGTTCGCCTACGCGCTTTGCCTTGGTTTGTTCCGCGTGTTCCGCTGGCATTCGATCTCGGCTGCGCGCGAGCGTATGCAGACCGCGTCTACGGGATCCACGAGCGTCGTCATCGGAAACTAGCTGGATCGTTGGCGCAACGCCTCGCACGGGGCGATCTCGACCCGTGGCCGTGGTTCCGCTGAAGTTTGGAAATGTCGAAGTATCTTGCGCCGCCCTACTGGGGCGGCGTTGTCGTTGTGGGCGGGGGTGTCGTCGTGGTGGACCCCGAGCCGTTCTGCTGCTGTTGTAGCTTGAGCAGCTGCTGATAGATCTGGTCCGGCGTCTCAACACCGTTGGGCGAGGTCGCGGTGGTGGTGGTGCTGGAGGGCGGCGGGTTCGGCGAGTCCACGATGCCCTGCTGCGTCTCGGTCGTTGTGGTGGGGGTGGGCAGCGAATCCGCCGGCACCGAGTTGGTGGTGGGCATGGTCGAGACGGTGTTGGTAGTGTTGTCAGGGCTGCCGAGGGGGTTGTTCAGCGGAGGATTACCAGCAGGGACTCCGGAGTCATTGTTCGTGCTGCCGGGCCGCTGTTGCTGCTCCGGAGGCATGCGGGGACCTCCGCGACGGAGCGCGGGGGAATCGATGCGCGATGGCGGGGCAGTGTCCGAGTCTGAGGAATAGCTGGGAGTAGAGGGACTGGGCGGCGAAACCCCGCCGGTGCGCGGCGTCAGCACCAGCTCGACAGGACCGAGGCTGTCGTCTTCCTTGAGCAGCATGTTGGTGCCGGTGCCGTCGAGGAGCGTCGCGAGGACGTCAGAGGTAGCGGCGGGGCCATAGTGGCCGAAGACCCGCTGATCGCTGACGCCGCCGTGGATCTTCATGCCTGTGGCGACCGAGATCTCGTAGAGGATGTCGTTGAGGGAGGAGTTTTCAGCGCGGATGTCGAGCTGGCCGGCCGCGTAGTTCACCTGCGCACGGCGTGGGCGAGTGTCCTGGGTGCCGCTGGTGGTGGCGGACAGCGGCGCAGTGGCCGTCGGCTGTAGCGCGGTGGGCGGCGTGGCTGGAAGCTGGGCGTGGAGCGCCGCCGTGGCCATGGTCAGCAGCATTGCCGGCGTCAACAGAAACGTCGTGGAGAGCGTGGCGTGCTGGCGGTGGGCTGGCATCTGAAGTGTGGGACGTGGGCCGGGGCCTGAAGGTAGCCTACAGCGTTCGGGCGATCGTTGGGTGTCTATATGTAGGAGTGGCTGGACGCCGTGATGCTTGCTTCGTATGCTGGCCTGTGAGGGCCTTCTGATGAAGGCCGAGCCTTGCCTCAGCGGCTAAAGCCGCATGGTGATTGCAGCTTTATGGCGGGACTGAAGTCCCGCCCTGACAAAACGGAGATTTGTTACGAGGTTTCGTTGCGAGATTTCCTGGATATGCGCGGCATGACGCGCGAGGTCTGGATGCGGGACGATGAGGCGAGTCGGGTAGGTCAGATGGGATTCGAGGGTAAGGCTGTGAGGGGAACGTTGCGGGTCGCGAAGATTGTGGTGGGTGCGGTGGTGCTGGGAATGCTCCCGGCGGCGGCCCAGACCTGCACCACGCAGGCGAAGATGGCGGACGATGTGCGCTCTTCGCTGGCGGATCAGGCGCTGGCCATTGCGCTGGACATCAAGGCGAATAACGGATCGAAGATCCAGGCGGAGTCGGGGGCGGCGCTGGCGGGAAACTTTGCGCAGACAGCCTACCTGCTGCGGACGACCTCGGAGAAGATTGCCGCGGACTCGCTGGCGGTGACGCAGATCTACCTGCTGGACGCCTCCAAGGTGAGCGGTGGTGGAGAGGTGGACTTCTCCTGCCCGCTGGCGGCGACGGCTTCGGAGACGGATTTTACGTTCAGTACGCTGCCGGCGGGGACGTATGGCTTTGCGATGATCGAAGCGACGGGCCCGCGGCCATGGCTGGTGAGTCTGCTGCTGGAGCAGCAGGGCAGCGCCTGGAAGCTGGCAGGGCTGTATACGCATGCGCGATCGGTTGCGGGACGCGATGGGCTTTCGTACTGGAGCGCGGCGCGCGAGGCGGCGAAGGCCAAGCAGCTGTGGCGGGCGTGGCTGCTCTATGCGGAGGCGGATTCGCTGCTGGCTCCGGCGCCGTTTATCGACACCACCCACCTGGATAAGCTGCGCACAGAGCAGCGCGAGGCCATGCCGCCGGAGCTTGCGGATGGCATCAGCGCTCAGACCCCGCTGGTGATGAAGGATGCCAAGGGCGAGTCGGTGGCGTTCACGTCGATCGGGCCGGACAGCTCGGAGGATGGCTCGAAGCTGCGGCTGGCGCTGCACTATCGTGCGCAGCCGCTGGCCGATCCGGCTGCGGCCCGGGCACGTAACCTGGACGCGGCACAAACGCTGCTGGACGCTCACAAGGAGCTTCGTACGGGGATCGACACGGTCTTTGTCTTTGCCGACGTGGTCGACCAGCCGCCCTTTGCGACCGAGATTCCGCTCAGCCAGATTCCCTAGGCCTGTACCGACAGAAAAGCGTAGCCAACTCGAGGGGCATCCCATCTGCGGGCGTTGGCGAAGAAGCAGGTTTCTCCACTACGCGGGACGATGAAACTGTCCCGCTCCGGTCGAAATGACACATCTTGGGAGGTGGAGACTATGTCGATGCAACCTAGATCTGCGTTGCGGGCTGTCGTCGCCTGGGGCGTCTTCACCGTCTGTTGATGCGGGAAGGGAACCGCCTCCGCGGCTCCCCCCAAAGCTGTCTAAGGTGAGACACTAGGGCCGATGGGTACCACACTGAAATCACTCGCTCAGGCGATACGCGACCGCCGAGCGACGCCGAGCTTCGATGGAGAGCCGATCCCTGCCGGGGACCTGCGCCAGATTCTCGACGCGGGCCTCTCGATGCCGAGCGGCTACAACATGCAGCCCTGGCGCTTGATCGTGGTGCAGCATCCGGAGCAGCGCAAACGTCTGCGTGCTGCCAGCTACAACCAGGCCAAGGTGGAAGAGGCTTCCGCGGTAATCGTCGCGTGCGGCGACCGCGATGGCTGGCGTAAGGACCTCGACGAGGTGCTGCGCATGGGCCGCGCCGGCGGCATGAGCGAGAGCTATGCGGCGCAGGCCGAAGAGACCGTGCCAGCGTATCTCTCCAGCTTCAATCCCGACCAGATGGATGGGTGGCTGAACAAGCACGTGATGATCGCCGTCACTGCGATGATGCTGATGGCCGAGGTGATGGGCTACGACACGGCGCCGATGGAAGGCTTCGAGGAGCAGAAGGTGTGCGAGACGCTGCGCCTGCCCATGAGCTACCACGTGGTCGCGCTGCTGGGGATTGGAAAGCACAGGGGGCCGGACAAGTACAACGGCGGCCGCTTCGACATGGCGCACACGGTCTTTGGCGAGGAGTATGGCAAGCCGCTGAAGTAACTTCGTTCCGCATGGGACTGTGGTGTGTTGCTGTATCGAATTTTTGTGCATAGCCGGTGCAGAGGCTGGCATCCTAGACAGCAAGCGAGAGGATTGAGATGCAACGAATCGGCCGGCTGCTGTTGGGGGTTTTCCTGCTTGCGATCGTGGTGGGCATTGCGTTCTATGCGCGCCCCTTGTGGGTGCTTCGGCAGGTGACGCACTTCGAGCTGTTCCTCTCCCGCGTGCAGAGCGATTACGTGATGACGCCGGAAGGCCGCGTGCACTACTACGATGCCGAGCCGCGCTTTGCTCCGGAGCATGGCATTCCACTGGTGCTGGTGCATGGGCTGGCCGACCGCGATGAGAGCTGGGCCCCGATGCTGCGCCGGCTGAAGCGTGCGGGGTTTCATGTGTATGCCCCGGATCTGCTGGGCTATGGGCGCTCGCCCAAGCCGGGCGACTCGGACTACTCGATCGCAACGCAGGAGAAGTTTGTTGCAGACTTTATCCAGGCGCTGGGACTGCAGAAGCCGGACATCGGCGGGTGGTCGATGGGCGGTTGGGTGGTGCTGAAGCTGGCGACGGATCATCCCGACATGGTGGACCGCGTGGTGGTGTACGACTCTGCGGGTGTGCGGCCGGATGTTACGGTTCCGAGCGATGCGTTTCATCCGAACGATGTCGACGGCATGCGCAGGTTGGCTTCGCTGCTGGAGCCTTCGGCGAAGCCGCTGCCGACGTTCGTGGCCAAGGATGCGCTGCGCGTGCTGGGCGAGCAGCAGTGGGTTGTCGACAAGGGCGTGGCGTCGATGAATACGGGCCGAGACCTGGTGGATGCGCAGCTGCCGCAGCTTCAGAATCCGTTGCTGATCGTGTGGGGAAGTGGCGATGCGATGCTGCCGCTCTCGGTGGGGCAGAAGATGCACACGCTCGACCCGCACTCGGAGCTGGATATCGTCGAGGGCTGTGGGCATCTTGCGCCCAAGACGTGCTCGGGCCGGGTGGCGCAGGCGACGGCGGACTTCCTGAAGTCCAACCCCGCGCCGAGCGGTGGCGTGCGGACGCTGGCGGCGATGAATAGGTAGAGCGGGGTACGTTCTACGTTGTCCGTTCTACATGGGAAGAAGAGAAAACGGAACGGACATCGAGTCGTGGGTTGAGGGACTGGAGCTGCGAGTCACGGCATGCTCGGACAACTGACAACGGAGAACGTCTACTCTTTCCCCCACACATACGCTCCGGGCTGTTCGAGGCCGATATGGGCGAGGACTCGCTGCACGTAGGTGCGGACCATTTCGTCCATGGACTGGGGCCTGGAGTAGAAGGCTGGGATCACGGGGAAGATCGTCGCTCCGGCTTCGGTGACGGCGGTCATGTTGCGAAGGTGGATGAGGTTCAGGGGCGTCTCGCGGACGCAGAGCACCAGGCGGCGGCGCTCCTTGAGGCAGACGTCGGCGGCGCGCTCAATGAGGTTTGACGCGAGGCCGTGGGCGATGCCGGCGAGCGTTCCCATGGAGCAGGGAATCACGATCATGGCGTCGACGGGGTAGGAGCCGGAGGCGATGGCCGCGCCGACGTCCTCGTGCGCGTGCTGGATGATCTTCTGGCTGGGGTGGCCGAGGAGCTTCTCGGCGAGTTCGTGGCGGGCGGAGATTCCTGTCTCTTCTGCCAGTACGCGCAGCGCGGAGGGCGAGGCGACGAGGTGCACACGCGCCACGCGGGGATCTGCATCCAATGCACGCAGGGCTTCGGTCGCCAGGATGGCTCCGCTGGCGCCGGTAAAGGCAAGCACAACAATCGTTTGCCCCTGCTTCCGCGGGCTATCTTCAGATTCCATCCACTCTATCTTTGCACCGGCCTGCGCGCTTTGCACTACCCCGCGCGACTTTACCGGCGGCTTTTGTTTAAATGAAAGTGCGGTCTTTCATGGCACAACGAGGCCGCGGATTGCGTCCTACCCGTTCAAGTGGTGGCGACGAGAGGAACGGAGACGAGCGTCCTGCCGGGCTCGCAGCGTCTGTGGTCGAACTTCGAGGCTCAGGGAGAACAGGAGTGACTGGACGACGACAGGCTTGCCGGAACCAGGAGCCGGGGCGGGACGGCCGGCATCAACGCAGCTGGGGCAGGGGATGGACAACTGCCGCGCTTGCGATCGCGTTCCAACTGGTGGCCGTGGGATCGCAGGCCTCCGTTGCGCTGCTGGTGGAGCAGCCTTACGGTCATCTCGGGACGTTCGATCCGGGCGGGCATTCGGCCATTTATCTTGACCACGTCTGTGCAGCGACCCCGGTGAAGCTTCGACCTTGCGCGCCGGATGAACTGGGCGTCGTGATCAGCCGCTATGACGGCATCCAGCACCTGGACTGGGTGGCGATTCCACTGATGGGCTATCTCTATGCTGTCGACTCGGCGGATGAGATTCCTGTGGCGATGGACCGTCAGCACGAAGTGGCGCTGCGCGATCAATACAGGCGGGCGCACCTGGAGTCGGTGGCTCCGGATCTTGCCGATGGCAGAGCTCCGGCAGGGAACTGGTATGAGCTGGCTGGATCGGCGTATGACCGGGCGATCTATGGCTTCAGCGTGAAGAGCACTCCTGAACAGGATGCGGGCCTGATTGCGATGTTCAACGACCGCAGGAACGTCGAGCGCTACAACGGGGCGTTTGCCAACTGCGCGGATTTTGCGCGCGTCACGATCAACCGCTTTTATCCGGGTGCGATTCGCCGGAACTTTGTCGCGGACTTTGGCGTGACGTCTCCCAAGGCGGTGGCCAAGCAGCTGACGAAGTATGCCGCGCAACATCCTGAGGTGGAGTTCGAGGTGTTCAAGATCCCGCAGGTGCTAGGATCGTTGCCGCGCAGCCATGCTAACGAGGGGGTGAGCGAGGCGCTGGTGCGGCACTATGGCGTGCCGATCGTGCTGGTCTCGCCGATCACCGCGGGATTGATGCTGGTGGCGTACGTCGGCGGCGGGCGATTCGAGATGCCGAAGCATGCTCCGACGATGGATGTGGGCCTGCTCGAGGCCGAGGCGAAGATCATGCCCGCGGCGGTCGCACCGGCGGGCGGGCCCGAGCAGGACGCCTTGCTGCGGCGGCCGTTGATGTTGCCTGAGTCGCTGGCCGGGCTGCCGCTGGCGACGCCTCCCCCGATGCCACGGGTGGAGCTGGTAGCCCAGCCTTCGGCGGAGCTGACGCCGGTCCTGGGGTCGGAACAGCTGCGGAAGGTGATTCAGCCGTAGGTCGCGGACCGGCGCGGCGCGAGCGCTTCTCGTGTGGCCCTGGCCAATGCGACAATACGCGCATGGAACTTCTGCTCTATTCGGCCGACTGGTGCCGTGATTGCCGCGAGGCGAAGCGCTTTCTCAACAAGCACGAGATCCCGTACCGCGAGATCGACATCGAGCGAGAGCCTGGTGCGGCGGACGCGGTGATTGCGGCGACAGGGAAACGGGCGATTCCGCAGTTCGTCATCGATGGCAGATGGGTGCAGCCCTACCGGCCCGGGCAGGGCTTCCTCCATGCGGAGATGGCGCAGCTTTTCGGCGTCGAGCACCGCTAGCTCTTGCAGTCGGTTTGCAGATCGCTGAAGAGCACGCAGGCTGACCGCGCCTTTGACTGTATGTGGGGAACCGCCGCGTATCGTTCGTGACCGCTTTGCGCGGGCCGTGCGGACGGTGGGGAAGGTCCTGCTGCCCGCGGGGGAGACGCACCCGTCGGACGCTGGCCGACCTTAGTTTGCTTGTGACTCGCTGCCAGTCGAGAGTTCACTGGCCTGGGACAGCTCCTCAAGCGCCAGCCGGAGGGCCTCGCTGCGCGGTGCAAGCTCCTTGAGGTGTTCGAGGACGAGGCGCTGGAGGATCTCTTCGCCCTGGGCTGTAAGTAGGACCAGCGACCGGCGGAGGTCCTTTTCGTCGTGTTCGCGGCGAACCAGGCCCTTGCGCTCGGCGCGATCGACGAGTTCCACCATGCTGTTGTGCCGGAGGATCATTCGCTCCGCGAGATACCCGATGGAGGCTTTTTGTCCTTCGGGCATCGAGGCGATGACCTGCATGAGTTGATATTGCTGAGCGGCGATGCCAACCCGTTCGCTGGCGATCTCGCTGAAGCTGAGGAATTTACGGAGTTGAAAGCGGAATTCCGCTAAGGTGCGCAACCGGCTGAGATAGGTCCCGTTGCTGTGGTTGGTATCCATGGAAAATGTAGCCTCGTCTCCTCAGAGAGCGCGACGCATCAATCCAAAGCAAAAAATCTGCTTCGAGTTGAAACTTTATAGCGCGCTAATTCGTAATCGTTCCCTCGTTCATATCAGCCCCGAACACAAAAGTCCAACTTCTTTCGATATTTGCAATCCCATTCCTGCATCCCGGGGGTTCGGAGCGTCCCGAGCCTGCACATCCGGGAGCTCCGCGGGGCGGAATTGGGTCATCCCCCGGCAGGCCTCCCGTTACACTGGAAGTATGATTCCCCGTTACACACGGCCAGAGATGGCCGCCCTGTGGTCCGAACAGACCCGATTTGCCAACTGGTTACGCGTCGAGCTGGCTGCGACGGATGTGCTGGCGGAGGCCGGCCTTGTCCCGGCTCAGGCCGCCAAAGAACTGCGGCAGCATGCGGCGTTCACTATACCGAGAATCCACGAGTTGGAGAATGACCTTCGTCACGACGTGCTGTCCTTTACGACGTGCGTGGCGGAGCATGTGAAGGCGGCCGGGTCGGACTCGGCGCGCTGGCTGCACTTCGGACTGACCTCGACGGATGTGGTGGATACGGCGCAGGCGCTGACGCTGGTGGAGGCTTCGGCGATCATTCGGCGCGGCCTGGTCGGGTTCCGCGAGACGTTGCGAACAAGGGCGATCGAGTTCAAGCACACGCCGACGATCGGGCGCACGCATGGCGTGCATGCCGAGCCCACGACCTTCGGGCTGAAGCTGCTGCTGTGGTACGCCGAGATGGGCCGCAATCTCAAGCGCTTCGATCTGGCGTCCGAAGATCTCCGCGTGGGTAAGCTTTCGGGGGCGGTGGGAACGTTCGGGCACCTTGAGCCACAGCACGAGGTTGCGATCCTGAAGAATCTCGGTCTGGAGCCGGCGCTGGTTGCGACGCAGGTGCTGCAGCGGGATCGCCATGCGGCGTACCTGGCGACGCTGGCGGTGATCTGCTCGACGCTGGACAAGATCGCGACGGAGGTCCGGCATTTGCAGCGGACGGAAGTGCGCGAGGCCGAGGAGTTCTTCTCGCCCAAGCAGAAGGGCTCGAGCGCGATGCCGCACAAGCGCAACCCCATCACGGCGGAGCAGATCTCGGGCCTGGCGCGCGTGGTGCGGGGCAACGCGCAGGTGGGCTTTGAGAATGTGGCGCTGTGGCACGAACGCGATATCTCGCATAGCTCGGCGGAGCGCGTGGTCATTCCTGACTCGACCACGCTGACGGACTACCTGTTGCATAAGACCGACAACATGATCGCGAAGCTGCTGGTGTATCCGAAGCGAATGCTGAAGAACCTCGAGGGCACGGGCGGGCTGGTGTTCTCCGGGCAGCTGCTGCTGGAGCTCGCGGCCGCTGGGCTATCTCGCGAGGACGCGTACAAGCTGGTGCAGTCGCAGGCGATGGAGGCGTGGCAGGAGGTCGATGAGCCGGGCGCGAAGACCTTCCGCGAGCGCATGGAGAGCAATCCCACGGTGACTGCGACGCTGACGCCGGAACAGATTGCGAATGCGTTCGACTACACGCGGCAGCTGCGTAATGTGGATGCGATCTTCGAGAGAACGCTCGCGGCAGGGTAGAGCAAGTGATTGGGTGTTCGATGTTGAATGTTGGGTCGATTTCTCCTAACACCGAATACCTAACATTGAACGCCGTAGCTCACTGTTCTTTGTAGTTCACTGTTCTTTGTAATTCCGCATCAGGCCGCCATCCATCACGTAAGTGGATCCGGTGACGTAGGCGGCTTCGTCGGACGCGAGGAATGCGGCGAGTGCTGCGACTTCTTCGGGCTTGCCGAGGCGCCCCAGGGGGATGTTTGCGAGCAGGGGATTGAGCTTGGAGGGATCGTTGAGGAGCGCCGTGTTGATGGGCGTGGAGATGGCTCCGGGCGCGATGTTGTTCACCGTGATGTTGAGCGAGCCTAGCTCCATGGCGAGGTCGCGCATGAGCATGCGCAGAGCACCCTTCGACGCGCAGTAGGTGGAGAAGTGGGGGAAGACCATGTCCTCGTGGACCGAGGACATATTGAGGACGCGACCGGGCTTGTTGGCGTTGCGCAGCCTGCGCACGAATGCCTGCGTAAGGAAGAAGACGCCCTTAAGGTTTACGTTGAGCACGGCGTCGTAGTCGGCCTCGGTGACGTCCCAGAAGTCGGCGCGTTTCTCAATGCCGGCGTTGTTCACGAGGATGTCGCAGGAGCCGAGCTGCTGCCATGCTTGTTCGATGAGGTTGTCGCAGTCGGCGAGGATCGAGACGTCCGCCTGGACCATGACGGCCTTGCCACCAGCCGCATGGATCTTGTCTACGGTGGCCTGCGCTTCTTCCGGATGATCGCGATAGTCGACGACGCAGTCTGCGCCTTCCTGCGCGAGACGCTCCGCGATGGCCTGACCGATGCCGGAGCCCGAACCAGTGACCACCGCGACCTTGCCTTCAAGACGACCTGCCATGGTTCCCTCTTCCTTGCGTTGTGTTATCCCGGATGGGATGGCCTGAGCGGCAGAAGCCGCTTCGAACCCTACGGGCTTTCGTCACGGCTGAAGCCGTGACCTGCCGTCCGTGCTAAGACTTCTAACGCTTCTTCCTGGTGTCCTTCGTGGAACTCGCGTCTTCGCGCTTGCGCACGATGTTCTTTGCCTTATCGAGGGCCTGCTTGCGCTCTGCGGGCAGATTCTTGCCTGCGCGGTTTTCGTAGAAGCTGAGCATCTGCATTGCCTGACCGGGGCCGTTTGGCGAAACGCTCGGTTTCAGCATCTCGTCGGCGATTGCCCCCGGGCTCTTCTTGAAGAGGCCCGCAGAGGGATGCGTGGAGTCCGAGGTGACCTTCGCGGACCAGCGGCGCGAAGCGGGAGTTGCGCTTTTCTTCGCGGACTTTTTTGCGACAGACTTCTTCGCGACAGACTTTTTAGTTGGGGCTTTCTTTGCCGACTTCTTCGTTGCTTTCTTCGTCGCCATGGCCTGCCTCCTGGGAACGGTGCTCCACGGTGTGAGATGCAGCCTCGGGCGGGGACGTGTTAAGGCGTGTGGACCATGATGCTCGTTTGCGACGGAAGAACTCGCTGAGCAAAGGGGAGGTGGTCTCGGTGAGCAGGCCTTCGCTGACCTCAACGCGGTGATTGAGGGCTTCGTGATTCATCACGCTGAGGACCGAACCGCAGGCTCCGGCCTTGGGGTCACGAGCAGAGTAGACGAGGCGTGTGAGGCGCGCGTGAAGGATTGCGCCGGCACACATCGCGCACGGCTCGAGCGTGACGTAGAGCGTGCAGCCGAGCAGGCGGTAGTTGTTGAGTGCGCGGCCGGCCTCGCGCATAGCGACGATCTCCGCATGCGCGGCGGGATCGTTGGAGCGGAGCACGGAGTTGTTGCCGCGGCCGATCACTTCGCCGGTCGCAGAGACTACGATGGCGCCGACGGGAACCTCGCCTTCGGCCTCGGCAGCATGGGCCTGGTCGATGGCCATCTGCATGTAGTCGAGGTCGGTGAGGCTCATGGAGACAAGGATAGCTTGGAGGGGGATGGAGGCTTAAACAGAAGAGCCCCGCGCCAAGCGGAGCTCCTTCTGCACTGTCGGAATAGTACGCCCGGAGGTTGTGCGTTCGCTACTTCGTGAAGATGGAATCTCCGGGAATTTTTTCTTCGTTGTCGTGGATTCTGTTCTGGGCTCGCTTGGCGCCTTGCATCGCTTCGCGATCGACGCGTTCTTCCGGTGTGGCGTCAACGCTGGAAGGGGCACCGGTCTCAATGGCTTCGTGCGAAGGACGGGCTGCGGTCTTGGTGGAGTCTAATCCAGATGCCATGGTTCACCTCACTCCCCTAGATGGATGGCTGCAGAACGTATCGGGTTGCCGATCACCGAGCATCCGTTCCTGACTTGTGGATTGATTTGGTTGCCTTCTGGCAGATGTTGAGATGAGTGTCATCACAAGAGCGGCGAGCGCATCGCAACGCATTGGTAGAATGGAGACTTCGCGTGAGAGTGAGTGGGGACTGCACTCGTATTCGCGATGTCGAGATATATGGGACATTCGGACGATTGGGAAGAGTTGCAGCGCGAAGCGATTGTGATTGACGGCCATGCGGATACACCGCAGCGCTTCGTGGATGAAGGTTGGGACATGGCCGATCCGGTGGGGACGGGCATGGTGAGCCTCGACACAGCGCGTGCCGGTGGGCTCGATGCGGAGTTCTTTGCGATCTGGGTGGATCCGCATGAATGGCCGGGGCGCTTTGGAGAGCGGGCTGCGGCGCTGCTGGGCGGAGTGAAGGAGCAGCTTACGAAGCATCCCGACGCGATGGTGTTGGGTGTGTCCGCGGAGGACATCGTTGCGGCGAAGGCGGCGGGGAAATTCTGTGTGCTGCTGGGGCTCGAGGGCGGCCACGCGATTGAGGCGAGCCTGGAGAAGCTGCGCGCGTTCTATGCGCAGGGCGTGCGCTACATGACGCTGACGTGGACGAACACCCATGAGTGGGCCGACAGCTCGGGCGACCTCGAGGATGCGACCGTGCAGCATCATGGAGGGCTGACGGCGTTCGGGCGTGAGGTCGTGGCGGAGATGAACCGGCTGGGCATGATGGTGGACGTCAGCCATGTCTCGGATGCCACGTTCTGGCAGGTGCTGGAGTGTTCGACGGCTCCGATCATTGCGAGCCATTCGAGCGCGCGGGCGCTGAACGGCGCGTTGCGGAACCTTACCGATGAGCAGCTGCGCGCGGTGGCTGCGAAGCGGGGCATCGTGATGGTGAACTTCTATGCGTCCTTCGTCGATGAGGCGTTTCGCGAAGGTTGGCGCGCGACCGAGGCGATGCGCAAGCCGTTGTATGAGGCGGCGGATCTTCCGTATCGCGAGCGCGGCGTGCCTGCGCCGTACGCGGCTTCGCTGGTGGTCGATCGGGCCTTCTACGCGGAGCATGTGGGCAAGTTGTTTCCGGCGCCGCGCTTCGAGGCGTTGATCGATCACTTCGATCACATTGCGAAGGTGGCAGGCATCGAGCATGTGGGCGTGGGTTCGGATTTCGATGGCTTTGCGACGCTGCCGGAGGGAATCCGCAGCGCCGCGGACCTGCCGAAGATACCGCGCGCGCTGCTGGAACGCGGGTATTCTGCCGAGCAACTGAAGCTGCTGCTCGGCGGCAATATGCTGCGGGTGATGCGTGAGGTTGCGGCCGTTGCGGGCGCTAGTTGAAGACGGCGGAGTCCTTGGTCGCGAGCACGTCCATCTTCTCGACCTGCAGCACATTGCTGAAGAGTTCGGGTGCGCGCGCCATCAAGGCTGTGGCGACGTCACCGTGCAGGTGCGCCTCGCGGCCTTCCTGATCGTGGAAGGTGCCGAAGACGGCGTAGACGCCGTGCGTGATCCTGACGCCATACCATGTGTTGGTGGTGGCTTCCGTGCGGGCCGCCTCTGCGCGCTGCTTCAGGAAGACCTCGGCTTCGGCTTCTCTCCCTGGTTTTGCCTTCAACATGACCCATAGTGCAAACCTTGACATCGCGAACGTTCTCCTCGGGCGATTGGGTGGATGGGATGACGCCGGGTTTTTCCCGGAGTCCAGTGATTCGGTTCGATCATTTTTGCCTGTAGCTGGATATCCTGAAGGTGCCGTGCGGTGGCGTTTTCCTCGGAGAAGACGCTCGTCCGATTCAGTCATGGTTCACACCGAGAGGGAAAATGATCTAGCCTCTAAGATGGCATGATGCGTGTGACGTTACCTTCGCTACCCTGGTTCGCGGCTATGAGCTTTGCCTTGTCCGCAGCCGCGCAGACCTCCACTCCACCTCCTCAGACAGCGCCTGCGGATCTGCCGGACGCTCCTTCTGCGACAGTACACGAGGCGCCGCCCGCGGTACCGACCGGTCCCACGGTTGTTTTCGATACTTCGATGGGACGGTTGGTTTGCCGACTCTTTGACAAGGAGGCGCCGATCACCTCCGCGAACTTCGTGGGCCTGGCCACCGGCACCAAGGAGTTCATCGATCCGGTGACGACCAAGAAGGTGACGGGCGTGCCGTTCTATGATGGCACCACGTTTCATCGGGTGATTCCACAGTTCATGATTCAGGGCGGGGATCGTGTTGGCGATGGGACCGGAGACGCCGGGTACTACATCGAGGACGAGATCTCGCCTTCACTGCGCTTCGACGTTCCGGGCCGTCTGGCGATGGCGAACTCCGGACCGAACACCAACAGCGCGCAGTTCTTCATCACGGAGGCCCCGCAGCCGGACCTGACGGGGCACTACACGATCTTTGGGCAGTGCGATGAGCACACGGTGGTGATGGTGATGTCGATTGCGCGGGTGCAGCGCGGCGCGAACGACAAGCCAGTGACGCCGGTGGTGCTGAAGAAGGTTACCGTGCTGAAGCCGGGACAGCCGCTGCCGCCAGATCCGAACCCAGCTCCTGCTCCCGCTGCAGTCCCAGCCGCTGCTCCCGCTACGCCGCCGGCACCATAGCTTCTGGGCAACCCTGACGTCCAGCTTCCGAGCCTCCGGCCCGGTGGGCGCATCCAAACCTTAGAGATTCGTACGAGAGAATCAGCAAAGAAAGAGGAAACGTAATGGCATTGACCGCAGTATTCAAGACATCGGAAGGCACGATCAAGGCAAAGCTGTTTGAGGCCGAGGCTCCGTTGACGGTAGCGAACTTCGTGGAGCTGGCCGAGGGTACGAAGGAGTGGAGCGCACCGACGAAGAAGGCCGGCCAGACCAAGCTGTACGACGGCACCATCTTCCATCGCGTGATCCCGGACTTCATGATCCAGGGCGGCGACCCGATGGGCTCCGGCATGGGCGGCCCGGGCTACAAGTTCGCGGACGAGACCAAGGGTTCGCCGCATCACTTCAAGGCGCCGGGTAAGCTGGCGATGGCGAACGCGGGACCCAACACCAACGGCTCGCAGTTCTTCATCACCGTGACGGACACCAGTTGGCTGACGGGCAAGCACACCATCTTCGGCGAAGTGACTGAGGGCTACGACATCGTGGAGAAGATCTCGAAGGTCGCGCGCGACGGGATGGACCGCCCGAAGACTCCGGTGGTGCTGGAGTCGGTGACGATCGAGCGCTCGTAAGAGATTGCAACGCAAGAAAACGAAAGGACCTGCCTCAGGGCAGGTCCTTTCGAGCGTTACTTACGCAGCGTTAGCGGCCGTTGGCCACGATGATCGAAGCAATGACGCCGGTGGCAACGGCGGCCATGACGTAGTTGCCGTCGACTTCGCGCCATTCGTAGCCGCGGCGCGGCGCATTGAGATGGTGGGAGCGATAGTCAACCTGCTGGCCGCGATTCCAATCGTCCGGCTGCATGCGGTGGCCCTTCTTCCAGTCATTGTGCTGTACGTACTGGTGGGGCTGATGATTGTCGCCCTGATTTTCGTGATGATCGTCCGGACGTTGTGCCATGGACGCCAAGGACTGTCCGAGAATCAATCCTGAAAGAAGTAGACCTGTTGCTAGCTTGTTCATCATTTCTCCGTTTTTGAAGCCAAGCGTCGCAATCGCCTTAGAAGGTTAGATGCAACTGCTGCGCACCAACGAGGGGCTTTCGCAGCAAAGTGACACGTACCCCTGGGGTTGCCTCGGCGGCAGCGCAAGTTGCGTTTTACGACACTTCCTGTAGTTTGTATGCATGCTGAAATTCACTGTTTTGGTTCGCCGTAGCGGCGCGCTTGCGCTATTGTGTGGCCTTTTGCCTGCCACGTTTGCTCTTGGACAGAAGCCGGCGGCCAAGCAGCCGGATGATCCGGACTACACCGCGAAGATCAAGGAGTACCTGACGGATCCGCGGTTCTCGACCGAGCTGGTGGATCATCTTCCGGCGTCGAAGACGATTCCCACGCCGCTGAAGTTCCTGGGCTCGATGCCGGGCCAGCCGGGCGAGCTGTATTACGCCGAAGACATCTATCGCTACTACCAGGAGCTGGCGAAGGATTCGCCGCGGGCGAAGTTCTGGAAGTTTCCGCTGAAGACCGAAGAGGGGCGCGACATGGTCGTGCTGGCGATCGGCAGCGAAGAGTCGATGAAGAACCTCGACAAGTACAAGGGCGAGCTGGCGGCGCTGGGCGATCCGCGCAAGACGACCGAGGAGCAGGCGCAGAAGATCATCCACACGTCGAAGCCGATCTACTGGATCACGTCGGGCATTCATTCGCCCGAGACCGGCGGGCCGCAGATGCTAGTGGAGCTGGCGTATCGGCTGATCGTGGAAGAGTCGCCGACGATCAAGAACATCCGCGACAACGCGATCGTCTTCATTACGCCGGTGGTCGAGCCGGATGGCCGCGACAAGCAGGTGGACACCTACTACTACGGCAAGAAGACGGGCAAGACCAAGCCTCCGCTGATGTACTGGGGCAAGTACGTCGCGCATGACAACAACCGCGATGGCATGGGCCAGCTGCTGCACCTGACGCAGAACATTACGGCGGGCATGCTGGAGTGGCACCCGACGATCCTGCACGATCTGCATGAGGCGCAGTCGTACCTGTATGTGTCGACGGGAACGGGGCCGTATAACCCTTCGCTCGATCCGATTGCGATTGACGAGTGGTGGATGCTGGCCGAGACCGAGGTGATGGAGATGGCCAAGCGCGGTGTGCCGGGCGTCTTCACGTACGGCTACTACGACGGCTGGGTGCCGAACTATCTCTTCTGGATTGCGGAGTCGCATAACTCGTTTGGGCGCTTCTACGAGGTGCAGTCGTATGGGCCGGAGAACAATGCGAACCTGCAGCTTCCTGCGACGGCGACGAGCCGCGAGTGGTATCGGCCGAATCCTCCGCTGCCTTCGATCAAGTGGGGACCGCGTGCGAACACGGATATCCAGGAGTCGGCGATCCTGATCGCGCTGAACAAGGTGGCGACCGAGAAGACGTTGTATCTCGAGAACTACTGGATGAAGAGCAAGCGCAGCGTGGAGAAGGGCAAGGACGGCCCGACGTATGGCTGGGTAATCCCGGCGGCGCAGAAGCATCGCGTGAACACGGTCGAGATGGTGAATGACCTTCGCCACCAGGGTGTGGAGATTGAGGTCGCGCCGGCGGATGCGACCTATGGCGACGTGAAGGTGGCTGCGGGCGATTACATCATCCGCGCGGACCAGCCGTATCGCACGCTGGTGGACCTGTACTTCAGCCTGCAGAACTATCCGATCACGAACCCGATTCCGTACGACGACACCGGATGGACGATGCCGCTGATGCGGAACGTCACGGTGCGGACGATTACGGATAAGGCTGTGCTGGCGGGGGCTTCGAAGCCGATCCTGGTGGATGTGGTTGCGCCGGGCAAGATCGGTGGCACGGGTGACACGCTGGTGGTCGAGAACAACACGGACAATGTGCTGGCGACCTTCCGGTTCAAGAACCCGACGGTGAAGATGGAAGCGGCGGAGCAGGACTTCACGGTGGATGGACACAAGCTGCGGGCGGGTGCGTTCGTGGTGCGGGACACGGCGAATGCAGACGTGCGGAAGTCGATCGAGTCGCTGGGGCTGACGGCGTATTTCACGTCGGGCTTGACGGTGAAGACGCATCCGCTGACGGTGCCGCGCATTGGATATGTGCACTCCTGGGCGCGTACGCAGGACGAAGGATGGGTTCGTGCGGCGCTGGATCACTACGGCATCCCGTACACGTACTTTGCCGACCAGAAGCTGCGTGAAGGCCATCTGCGCGAGAAGTATGACGTGATCCTGCTGCCGTCGATCGGAGGCACGTCGGTGTCGCAGGTCAATGGCATTCCGAAGCTGCCGGGTGGCGATGCGGTGCCCTACAAGAAGAGCGAGCTGACGCCGAACCTTGGCGCCGAGGACTCGTCGGATGATATCCGCGGCGGCATGGGCATTGAGGGCGTGGCGGAGCTGGTGAAGTTTGTGGATGAGGGCGGCACGCTGATCACCGAAGGCTCGACGAGCACGATCCTGCCGGACTATGGCATTACGTCGCTGGTGACGGTGGAGCATCCGGGGAACCTGTATGCGAAGGGCGCGTTGATGCGCGGCATGATCTCCGACGCGCAGAGCCCGGTGATGTATGGCTACAACGGCACGCAGCTTCCGGTGTACTTCAGCCAGGAGCCAGTGCTGGCGGCAGCCGTGGGTGGTGGACGAGGCTTCGGAGGCGGCGGGGGTGGCTTTGGCGGCGGACGGACGGTGCCGGGTGTGGGTGTGGACATCACGCCCAACGCTTCACCGATTGCGCTCTCGCCGTTCAACCCTGACGTGAACGAGGAGACTCCGACGTCGGGGCTGCCGACTTTGGAGGCGGATGGCGCGGCGGCACGGGCTGCGGTTCGGCGGGGTGCTGGTGGTCGCGGTGGCGCAGGCGGAGGTGGTGGTGGAGGTCGCGGGGCTGAGGGCCCTGCAGAGCCTTCGCCGCGCGTGGTGCTGAGCTTCCCGTCGAACCCGAACGACATTCTGCTGTCTGGCGAGCTTGCGGGCGGCACGGCTCTCTCAGGCCGCGCGATGATCGTGGATCAGCCGTTGGGCCAGGGGCATGTCGTGATGTTTGCGATTCGGCCGTTCTGGCGCTGGCAGACGCAGGGCACGTTCGCGCTGGGCTTCAACACGATCATCAACTGGGATCACCTGGATGCGGGCAAGGCCGCGACGCCAGCTGGGCGTGGCGCGGCCCCGGCTGCTGGTGAGTCTCAACAGTAGTAGGAACGAACTGAGGAATGGAATCGCCCGCTGTTGGGCCTGTGGTGACTCCACGGGCCTGCAGCGGGCTTCTTGTTTTGCTGCCTGGGCTAGTGCGTGAAGGCTCCGAAGAGGTTTTCGGCGTGGCCTTCGTCCTTGGCCTTGTCGTCGTCCTTGCTCTTGGGCCACGTCCAGTAGGCGGCGAGATAGGTGTAGGTCTCGGGCGCCCAAACGATGCTGTGGCCGCCTGCAAACAGCAGCTGGAAGTGGTCTCCGAAGGCGTAGTAGCCTCCGAAGTCGGCGAGGATGGCGTGGTCGCCGGCAACGTCTCGCTGGCCTTCGGCTCCATGGCCGAAGAGCTCCACGCCGAGCACCAGCTTCTCGGTGAACTTGTGCTGGCTGAGGAAGCCGGCAAAGGGGTAGTTGTAGTAGCCGGTCTGCGGGACGACGGCCATGCCGCCACCGAGGTACTCGGTCCACTTATCGTCCTGGAAGCCCTTCTTGAACCAGACCGGGATGCGGTACCAGGTTTTGCCCACGCCGAGGCCGCGTGAGGAGTCGCCGGTGGGCAGCTCGACGAAGGGAAAGATGCCGGTCTCGGGGATTAGCTTCGACTCGGGCAGGAGCTTCACCTTGAGGCCAAGCTCCGTATCGCCGATGCCGTGGGTGACGGTGCCGTCGGGAGCGAAGACGTTGACGAAGGGCAGCACGAAGTGGAACTGCATCCGCGGCGCGATGCCGAAGTTCATCTCGTAGCTGGGGCCTGCGACGGCTGTGCCGGCATGCTGGGAGCTGTCGGAGAGCGAGAAGGCGTACATCTCGAAGTGGTGATAGTCGACGGGGTCAGGGTCGTCGGTCTGATAGGGCGGCCCGGCCTGCGCGCAGGCGGCGGAGGAGGCCAGGAGGAGACCGAGGAGTGAGAGAAGCCGAGAGGGGGCAGCGTACATCGGGAGCATGTTGTCACCGGATGGTTACAACGGCATGATCGGCGGCCTTGTTCACGATGACGATGTGTTCATTCGCGGCCGCAATGCGAGAGGCCCGCTCGAAAGCGGGTCTCTCGCTTGCATCGTGCTTGTAAGTCGTTACGCGACGCCAATGACGGTGCAGAGTTCCTTGACGGCGGCGGCGGACTTGTTGAGGGCAGTCTGCTCGTCTGCGGTGAGCTTGATCTGGATGATCTGCTCAAGGCCCTTGGCGCCGAGCTTGCACGGAACGCCGACGTAGAGGCCGGTGATGCCGTACTCGCCCTGGAGGTATGCCGCGCAGGGTAGGATCTTCTTCTTGTCCTTGAGGATGGCTTCAACCATCTCTACCGCAGCGGCGGAGGGAGCGTAGTAGGCGGAGCCGGTCTTGAGGTGTTTGACGATCTCTGCGCCGCCGTTGGCGGTGCGGTCCTCGAGCTCCTTCAGGCGGGTCGGCTCGATGAGCTCGGTGATGGGGATGCCGGCGACGGTGGAGTAGCGCGAGAGCGGCACCATGGTGTCGCCGTGGCCGCCGAGGACGAAGGCGGTGACGTTCTCGACGGAGACGTCGAGCTCCTGCGCGATGAAGGTGCGGAAGCGGGCGGAGTCCAGCACACCGGCCATGCCGATGACGCGCTCGCGGGGGATGCCGAGTTTCTTAAAGGCGGTCTGCGCCATCGCGTCGAGGGGATTGGAGACGATGATGAAGATGGCGTTGGGCGAGGCCGCGAGGGCCTTCTCCGCGACGTCGCTCATGATCTTGAAGTTGGTGTTGAGCAAGTCGTCGCGGCTCATGCCGGGCTTGCGGGCGATTCCCGCGGTGATGACGACGACGTCGGAGTTGGCGGTGTCGGCGTAATCGTTGGTGCCGATGAGCGCGACGTCGCGCTTCTCGATGGGCATGGCCTGGGCGAGGTCGAGCGCCTTGCCCTGGGGCACGCCTTCGACTACATCGATGAGCACAACGTCGGCCAGTTCCTTGGCTGCGATCCAATGTGCTGCCGTCGCGCCCACGTTGCCGGCGCCAACTACTGTTACCTTCTTCCGCTGCATGTTGTCTCCACTGAGAAAAGCTGCGTCATTGCGACTTTTCCATGATAGTCCCGGTGGTGGGAGCTTCGGCGCAGGCAGGCGATTAGCGAACCCGGTGTTCGGAAAGGGGAAGGGCGTAAACTGGTCAGGAAGCTGGTCAGGAGGCAATCGATGGGGACTTGGCAGCTACAGGATGCAAAGGCGCGGCTGAGTGAGGTAATCGATACGGCGAAGAAAAAGGGGCCACAGATCATCACGCAGCGAGGTGTAAAGACCGCTGTCGTCGTTCCGTTCGATCAGTGGGAAAGCCTGCAAGGGGCGCCCAAGCCATCTCTGCTTGAAATCCTGCTTTCTCGACCAGAAGGAGAACTCCCAATCCCGGACCGGAGGGGTTGGAAGATGAGAAAGCCCGTGAAGCTTTGAAGTATCTGCTCGACACAAACGTGTTGTCGGAGGTGGGCAAGCCCGTGTTGTCCGACGTGGACAATCCGCGCCGTCCCCACGGCGGGGTGTTGGCGTGGTTCACCGCGCATCATGAAGACGGATTCGGAATTCCGGTCATAGCGTTGTTTGAAATGCAGATGGGTGTGGAGAAGCTGCGACCGAAGGACCCAGTGCGGGCCGCGCAGTTTGAGTTCTGGATCACTCGTCTCGAAGGGGGCAGCGCAGTGATTCCGTTCGACTCTGCAGCGAGTCGTGAGACAGCGCGTCTACTCCGTGGACTCAAGTCGGACAAGCTTCCCGACGCCATGATCGCCGCGATGGCTCGAGTTCACGGACTCATTGTGGCGACACGCAATACACGCGACTTTGCCGACTTCGATGTCGAATTGGAAAATCCGTTTCTCTTCGGAAAGCCCTAGACTCCAGGGTGAGTATCAACACGAAGGGCCGGCGAGTGCCGGCCCTTCGTGGTTCTGCTGTAACTGGAGGTCTAGAACTGGCCCCAGAGGAGCTGGTTGTAGACCTCGTGATGGAACTGGACCTCGGAGGCTTTGACGATGGTGCCGAGCAGGCGCGGGCAGCGATCGGCTGAGCCCTGCTTCAGCTCGGCGTAGCGAGCCTTGACGTCCTCGCCCAGCAGCTCGGTGGTCCACTCGGCGGCCTTGAAGTCTTCGAGGGCCGTGTAGATGTTGTCGGGCAGGTAGCGCTCAGCCTGGCGGAGGTTCTTGATCTTCGCGACGTTGCCGCTGAGGCCGGTCTTGAAGACGGTGTAGAGGACGGCGTAGGGGTTGGCATCGGGACCGACCGAACGGACCTCGACGCGGGCCGACTTCTCGTTGCCGATGGGGATGCGGACCATCGAGCCGCGATCGGTGGCTGAGGCCTTGATCTGGTTCGGGGCTTCGAAGTGGGGATCGAGGCGGCGGTAGGCGTTCACCGAGGCGTTGAGCAGCAGGCAGATGTCGTTGCCGTGGGTGAGGATCTTGTCCACGAACGTCCACGCCATCTTGGAGATCTTCTCCTGGCCTTGCGGGTCCCAGAAGAGGTTCTTGCCGCTCTTGTTGGTGATGGACACGTTGGTGTGCATGCCCGAACCATTGACGCCCACGACCGGCTTGGGAAGGAAGCTGGCGGTCATTCCCATCTGGTTCGCGACCTGGCGGCAGATCAGCTTGTAGAGCTGGATCTGGTCGGCGGCGGCGACGGCATCGCCGTAGGTGTAGTTGATCTCGAACTGGGAGGGGGCGACTTCAGGGTGGTCTTTTTCGTTCTCGAAGCCCATGGCGCGCTGGACCTCGGCGGTGAGGTCGATGAACTCGCGGAGCGGATCGCCAGGCAGCGAGTGGTAGTAGCCACCCTGGTTGGTGTACTCGAACTTGCCGGTGAGCGGGAAGTTGCGCTCGGCGTCGAGGCCTTCGAAGAGGAAGCCTTCGATCTCGTTGGCGGCGTTGAGGGTATAGCCGTTCTTCTCGAACTGCTCCTTGCAGAAGGCTTTGAGCACGCCGCGGAGGTCTCCGGCGTAGTGACCGCCGTTCTTGTCGATGACCTCACCGAACACGAGGACCTTGCCGGCGCCGAAGATGTCGGCGGGGGTGTAGTAGAAGGCGCTCCAGTCCAGAGCCAGGCGGAGGTCCGATTCACGCTGGGCGGTAAAGCCGCGGATCGAGCTGCCGTCGAAGGTCAGGTTGTCGTAGCTCTTGAGCAGGAACTTCTTGTCGTAGTCGAGCATGTGGAGACGGCCTTCGAGGTCCGAGAACAGGACCGTAACGGCCTTGACGCCCTTGGTGTCCGTCAGCCACTTGACGCGCTCTTCCTGGATCGTCTCGGGATCAACGCGCTTCTTGCGCTGTTCCTTGGCCTGCAGGTTGAGCTCCTCGAGCTCCTCGTACGACAACTCCAGAAAGTCGCGGTATTCGCTGGGCATGATGCTCCTTCAAAGAAAAAGGGATGAAAGGTTTGGGAAAAGTGTAGCGTGGCACACGCCCGGCGTGCCAAGGTCTTTTGATTCCGAGACGATGACCGAGCTGCTGCAGACAACGCCTGTTCGGCCGCGGCCATCCGATTCAAAACTATCAGAAACCGCTCTGGGAGCGGCTTTCCGGCGCGCGATTTCCGGGAACCTCAGGTGAGTGGGGGCTGGACATCGTGCTGGTGGGCCAGATGGCGGCGAGGCGGTCCGAAGTACCCTCTCGAGCGGGTCCGCGGTAGTCCCAATGAGTAACGTTCCGGGACTCCCGACGGGATAGAGGTTGGGCGCGGGAAGTGGGAGAATAGAAGCATGATTACCGGGGAAGAGCTACGCATCTGCAAGGTCTTTGAGTGTCTCGATGCTGCTGAGCGGGACCGGCTGGCGACCAAGGCCGCGGACGTCTATCTGCGCGAGGATGAGTACCTGATCCGCGAGGGCGAGACGCCGCACTTCTTTGTGCTCCTCGAGGGCCAGATGAAGCTATCGAAGGAAGTCATGGGGCGCGAACGGTTCTTCGACGAGTTCAAGTACCAGGCGGGAGACTTCTTTGGTGAGGTTCCGATCCTGCTGGGGACGTCGTCGCTGGCCTCGCTGAAGGCGGCTACGTGGTGCCGTGTGGCTCGGTTTGAGCGGCAGACGCTCCAGGAGCTCATCCAGGACTCGGAGAAGTGCTCGGCGGTGATCCTGCAGACGATGAACGAGCGCCTGGGCCGTGTGCAGAAGTATGCGATGGATACTCCCTCGGCACGGGTGCTGGTGGTGGGCTCGCAGTACGATACCGACTGCCGCGATATCCGGACCTTCCTGGGGATGAACCGGATTCCGTACGAGTGGGTGGACCGCGATAGCGAGCCGGATCGCGTGCCGATGTGCATGCCCAAAGACTTCGATGGACCGGCGGTGGTGGTGGACCACGCGTACTGCGTGGAGCATCCGCCCACGGTGCGCAAGGTCGCACAGGCGCTTGGGCTGCGGACCTTTCCGACGAAGTCGATGTACGACGTCATCATCGTGGGCGGGGGGCCTGCAGGGCTGGCCGCTGCGGTGTATGGCGCGAGCGAGGGGCTTTGCGTCCTGCTGGTGGAGCGGGCCGCGGCTGGAGGACAGGCGGGGACTTCGAGCCGCATCGAGAACTACCTGGGCTTCCCGAATGGTGTCTCCGGCGATGAGCTGAGCGAGCGCGCGCTGCGCCAGGCGACGCGCTTTGGCGCGGAGATGGTGTTGACGCGGACGGTCGTGAACGTGGAGGCGATGACGGTGGACAACGGCGGGCATGGTTATTGCGTGGAGCTGGACGGCGGAGACCGGGTGCAGGCGCGCACGGTGATCCTGGCGACGGGCGTGGATTGGCGGCGGCTGCAGGCCAAGGGAGTCGAGGAGCTGATCGGACGCGGCGTGTTGTATGGGGCCGCGAGAACCGAGTCGCAGACGGTGATCGGCAAGGATGTGTTCATCGTGGGCGGGGGGAACTCGGCGGGGCAGGCTGCGATGTTCTTCACCAGCTATGCGCGCAGTGTGACGATTCTGGTGCGTGGACCCAAGGTGGAGTTCACGATGTCGCAGTACCTGGTGGACCAGCTGGCGAAGAAGTGCAACGTCACCATCGAGACGAACACGGTCGTGGTCGAAGCTGGTGGCGAGGGTCATCTCGAGGCACTGACGACGCAGGCCAAGGGTGAGGAGCCCAGGACGCGCAAGGCGGATGCGCTGTTCGTGATGATTGGCGCGGATGCCAACACTAGTTGGCTGCCCAAGGGGTTGGAGCGCGACGAGCGTGGCTACATCTGCACCGGGCGGGATGTCGTGGACCTTCCGGGATGGGACAATCGCCGCCGGACGCCGTTCCTGCTGGAGACGAACCTGCCGGGCTTCTTCTGCGCCGGAGATGTGCGGCACGAGTCGATCAAGCGGGTTTCGAGCGGGGTGGGTGAGGGCAGCATGGCGATTGCGTTCGTGCACCAGTACCTGGCGCTGGACGACCATGCGCGGCTGAACGCTTAGCGGAAAGCAAACGAAAAGGGAGGGCCGGGAGAATCTCCCGGCCCTTTCTGTCTTTCTGCGTGACTCGGGCAGCCCCGGCGGGTGATAGGTGTCACATCGGTTCGGCGCTGGGGGTGGTGTTCTGGTGTTGCTATGAACCCAATGAACGGACTCGACTTCGACAAGCAGCCCTTCCTGGTGATCTGGGAAGCGACGCAGGCGTGCGACCTGGCCTGCAAGCACTGCCGCGCGCAGGCGCAGCCCATCGCTCACCCGCAGCAGCTCACTACTGCCGAGGGCATGAACCTGATCGATCAGATCTCTGATCTGCATGTGCCGATCTTCGTGCTGACCGGCGGCGATCCGTTGAAGCGCGCGGACATCTTCGACCTGGTGCGCTATGCGAATAGCAAGGGCGTGCACACGGCGCTGGCTCCGAGCGCGACCCCGTTGCTGACGCGCGAGGCGATCTTCAAGGCGAAGGAGGCGGGCGTGGTGCGGCTGTCTGTGAGTCTTGACGGCTCGTGTCCGGAGATTCATGACGTCTTCCGTGGCGTCGAAGGAACCTTCGAGCGCACGCGCCTAGCAGTGCAGTACGCGAACGAGGCGGGGCTGCCGATCCAGGTGCATATGACGGTGAGCCGGCACAACATCCACGATCTCGACAACGTCGCGACGCTGCTGACGGACTGGAAGATCGCAATGTGGAACATCTTCATGCTGGTTCCTGTGGGCCGCGGCAAGACCGCCGACCTGCTGGACGGCGAGGACTTCGAGAAGGTCTTCGAGAAGATCTACGAGCTTTCGACGCGGGTTCCGTACCAGATCAAGACGACCGAGGGCATGCACTATCGCCGCTTCCTGCTGCAGAAGCAGACGGAGCGCAAGCGCGCTGCTGAGGGACATGTTCCCGACAGCGAGGACGCGATGGGCGCGGCCCGCGAGGCCGATGCTCATGGCGATGCGCTGCGCGAGCGTGGTGGGCCGATGTATGCCGGCACGCATAGCTGGGCGACGCGGCGGATCAACGACGGCAAGGGCTTCGTCTTCGTCTCACACACCGGCGAGATTTATCCTTCGGGCTTTCTTCCGCTGCAGGCCGGCAATATCCGCGACCGTTCGCTGGCGGAGATCTACCAGGAGGCGCCGATCTTCAAGGTGCTGCGCAATACGTCGCTGCTGGATGGCAAGTGCGGCGTGTGCGAGTTCAAACAAGTGTGCGGCGGTTCGCGCGCCCGGGCCTTCGCTGTCACGGGCGATGTGCTGGCGCAGGAGCCGTGCTGCATCTATCAGCCGCAGAACTGGCACCCGGTAGCGCAGGACGCGCACCCGCTCGCTGCGGAGATGCAGGAACAGGCGATGGAAGCGCGGCGGATTACTACGGAGGCTGCTGCTGCCGCGGTCGAAACGCAGAACGGTCTCAACCTGGAGCTGAAGCAGTTGGTGGAGGCGTAAGCCATGCGCATCGCGATCGTAGGCGGCGGGATTGCGGGCATGAGCGCGGCGTGGGAGCTGGAGAAGGCTCGCGCGGCCGGCCAGCAGGTGGAGTACGTGCTCTTCGAGCGGTCGGATCGCCTGGGCGGCTGCGTTCGCTCGGAGATCGTGGAAGGCTGCATCGTGGAGGGCGGACCGGATTCGTTCCTTAGCGAGAAGCCAGCCGGCCGCACGCTGTGCCGCGAGGTCGGGCTGGGTGAGTCGCTGGTGGGATCGAATGACACCGAGCGCAAGACCTACATCGTGGTGAAGAACCGCATGGTGGAGCTGCCGGACGGGCTGATGTTCATGGTGCCGACCAAGCTGATTCCTACCGCGCTGACGAAGCTGTTTTCGCTCAAGACCAAGCTGCGCATGGCCTTCGAGCTGCTGCATCCACCGCGGCCGAGCGATCGCGACGAAACGGTCGCGGACCTGGTGCGGCGGCATTACGGCAACGAGGTCGTCGACCGGCTCAGCGATCCGTTGCTGAGTGGGATCTATGGTGGAAGCTCCGAGCAGTTGAGCGTGCGCAGCGTGCTGCCGCGCATGGCGGAGATGGAAGCCAAGTACGGCAGCCTGACGCGTGGCATGCTGGCCGGGCGGCGCAAGATGAAGAAAGCCGCCACGGGTGGCGCGGCCGAGCAGCGGCAACTCCCGCTGTTCACCACGCTGCGTGACGGCATGGCTTCGCTGGTGTGGGCGCTGGAGGCGCGTATTTCGCCGGAACGCATCCGCACGGGCGTCGCGATTGAGGGCATCGAGCGGCACGGTGAAAAGTGGGTGCTGCGTACGCCGCAAGGCCCGGAGCACTTCGACGGGCTGATCGTCGCAACGCCGGCGAATGTGGCCTCGATGTTGCTGAGGCCTGCGGACGGCGAGCTGAGCGCTGAGCTGGCGGGTGTGCCGTACGCGTCTTCCGTGACTGCGACGCTTGCGTTCAATATTGAGGATCTGAACAGCCTGCCGGAGGGATTTGGCTTCCTGGTTCCGGCGAGCGAAGGCCGCGCGATGGCGGCTTGCACGTTTGTGCATCGCAAGTTTCCGGGCCGTGCGCCGAAGGGCATCGGACTGCTGCGCTGCTTTCTCGGCGGCACTCGCGCGGCAGAGATGGTGGGCGCTAGCGAAGGCGAGCTGCTGGCTTGCTTCCGCCGGGACCTCGAAGAGATCGCGGGAGTTACCGCCGAGCCGCTGTTCACGCGGGTGTATCGCTGGCGCAGCACGTCGGCGCAGTATGCTGTCGGACACGCGGAGCGCATCGCCCGAGTGCGAGCGAGGATGGCGCGGCTGCCGGGCCTGGCGCTTGCGGGAAATGCCTATGAGGGCGTTGGGGTTCCGGATTGCATCCGGGGCGGCCAGCACGCGGCGAAAGACTTGCTGGAGCGCGTGAGTGTCGGCGAGTTAGTGCGGGAATAGCCGCAGGTGAAGTGGTTCTGGAGTTATCGAATAGGGACGGCCCGGCAGGTTAGTCTGCCGGACCGTCATTTTTGGGACTGAAGGATCCAGGCCCGAATATTCCCTCAGCGGCTAAAGCCGCGTCATTCTCGCGTCGTTTTGTCACGGCTGAAGCCGTGACCTGCCGTTCGGCACCTTCGCACGTTGTGTCACTTGATCCTTCGTGCCACTTCATCAGAGGTCACTTCGACTCGCGCCTTGGGCGAGTTACTTGGAGAAGTTTCTGACGTAGTACACCATGGACCAGATCTGAGCGTCGGTCTGGCGGCCGGCCTCGCCGGGCATCTGGCCGAAGCCGTTCTTGATGACCCAGAAGAGCTCGCCGTCGGTGCGGGCGGAGAGCGTGGCGGGATTGCTCAGATCCTTCATGCTGAGCTTCATGCTCTCGACCATCTCGCCCTTGCCGTCGCCTTTGGCGCCGTGACACATGGCGCAATCGTAGCCGTACATTTTCTTGGAGAAGGCCAGCGATTCGGGCGTGGATTTGACGGGGTTGGGCATGGCAGCAGCGCTGGCGGGAATCACCAGTGGAGCATTGGCTGCGGTGTCGGTGGAGGAAGGCGTCTGCGGAAGCAGAGCCATGAACAGCAGGGCAGGGGTGGCGAATAGGGCTTTGATCATGAAGGCCTCCTCCCGTGGAGGCTGCAAACACCGGTTTCGAACCCGGTTGAGCCCGATCGCCTGCGAGAGAGAATCGCGGGAGGAAGGTGGTCCGCTGCCCGCCTCAACCGGGAAAACGAGCAGCGGAACCAAAGAGATCGTGTCATGAGGTGGCGGCAAGCCGTGTGATAGCGGTCACCGCACGCGGTGCTGAACCTCAGTTCAAACTCCGCCAAGCTAATCCATACTTGCTTCGGGCGCAACTTGATTCGGCTGCGGACTCAGGACAGGTCCGCTACGGGACGGTTGGCAGCGCACAGCTGTGCGATGACCGTCCGAAGGCGGGCCGGTCGTTCAGGGCCTGTGTTAGGTTGTTTTCCGCTGGAAAACTGCTAGAAATGCGGTTCTCAAGAGTTTCGGCAAAGGGAGATTCAGCAATGGCGACACAAGACGTCGCGGTGGCAGCCGGCCACGATCGACCGGCGGAATTAGGGTCCACGGCCAACGCGGCAACACCGGGCAAAAAGATCAACGACCTCAGCATTCAGATCGCAACCGTGAACGGTTCGGGCTCTCAGTCCGCGAACGCGATTCTGCTGCGCACCATCTTCCGGATGGGGATTCCGGTCAGCGGTAAGAACCTCTTCCCCTCGAACATCGCGGGCCTTCCGACCTGGTACACGATCCGTGCCAGCAAGGATGGCTACGTCGCGCGCAAGAAGGAGATCGACGTCCTGATTGCGATGAACGCGGAGACCGGGCAGGAGGACGTGAGGTCGCTGCGGCCGGGGGCTGCGGTTATCTATGAGGAGTCCTTCCAGCTCTCGCAGCAGCGTGACGACGTGGCGTTCTACCCCGTGCCGTTCGACAAGCTGATTGCGGGTGTATGTCCTGAGGCCAAGCTGCGCAAGCTGGTCAAGAACATGATCTATGTGGGCGTCGCGGCGTGGCTGCTGGAGATGCCGCTGGATGCGGTGGAGTCCGCCGTGCGGCAACAGTTTGCGAAGAAGCAGAAGGCTGCGGACCTGAACTGGGGTGCGGTGCAGGCGGGCTTTGAGTATGCGAAGGCCAACTTCACCAAGCAGGATCCGTACTCGCTCGTGCCGATGAATGCGACGCAGGGCAAGATCCTCATCGACGGCAATGCGGCTGCGGGTCTGGGCTGCGTCTTCGCGGGATGCACGGTGGTGATGTGGTATCCGATCACGCCTTCGACTTCGGTGGTCGAGGCGTTCATCGACTACGCGAAGAAGTTCCGCGTCGAGGCTGATGGCAAGGCGACGTTCGCGATCGTGCAGGCTGAGGATGAGCTTGCGGCGATCGGTGGCGTGCTGGGCGCAGGCTGGGCTGGCGCGCGTGCGATGACTGCGACCTCGGGCCCGGGCATCTCGCTGATGGCGGAGTTCTCCGGATTGGGTTATTACGCTGAGCTTCCGGGAGTCATCTTCGACGTGCAGCGCGGCGGGCCGTCGACAGGAATGCCGACGCGTAACCAGCAGGCTGATTTGCTGGCGTGTGCGTTCCTCTCGCACGGGGATACGAAGCATGTGCTGCTGATCCCGGGCAGCGTGAAGGAATGCTACGAGATGGCGATCTCGGCGTTCGATCTTGCCGAGCAGCTGCAGACTCCAATCTTCGTGATGAGCGACCTCGACCTGGGCATGAACAACTGGATGAGCGAGCCGTTCGCGTATCCCGAGAAGCCGATGGATCGCGGACGCGTGCTGACTGCCGACGATCTGACCAAGCTCGGAGGATTTGCGCGCTACAAGGACACAGACGGTTCGGGCATCGGCAGCCGTACGCTGCCGGGCACGGATCATCCGCTGGCGGCGTACTTCACGCGCGGCACCAGCCACAACGAGAAGACGGCGTACTCCGAGCGGCCCGATGACTACGTGAACAATGTGGAGCGGCTGAACCGGAAGTTCGAGACGGCGCGGACACTTGTGCCGCGGCCAGAGGTGGTGCAGACAGGCAAAGCCAAGGTTGGGTTGATCGCGTTTGGGTCGACCGACTTTGCTCTCCGCGAGAGCCGTGACCAGGTGCGTGCCGAGTTTGGGCTCGAGACCGATTACCTGCGGTTGCGGGCGTTCCCGTTCACGCGTGAGGTGGTTGATTTCGTGGCTTCGCATGATCGCGTGTATGTGGTCGAACAGAACCGTGATGGCCAGATGCTCTCACTGCTCAAGCTGGACCTTCCAGCGGAGCATCTTGTGAAGCTGCGCAGCATTCGGCACTTCGGCGGGCTGCCCATCGATGCGCGATCCATCACCGATGACCTGGTGATGCAGGAGGGACTCTAATGGCTACTACTCCCGTTACGACTGAGGCCCCAAAGGCGCCGAAGACGAATCACATCGGCCTGCAGGTGCTGGACTACCGCGGCGGCAAGACGACGCTATGCGCGGGCTGCGGCCACAATGCCATCTCGGAGCGCATCATCGATGCGTTCTACGAGATGGGTGTGCAGCCTGAGCGCGTGATGAAGATGAGCGGCATCGGCTGTTCGTCGAAGAGCCCGGCGTACTTCATGAGCCGCTCGCACTCCTTCAACACCGTGCATGGCCGCATGCCGTCCGTTGCGACGGGCGCGCTGCTGGCGAACAAGACGATGCGCTCGTTGGGTGTCTCCGGCGACGGCGATACCGCTTCCATCGGCATGGGGCAGTTCGTGCACATGATCCGGCGCAACGTACCGATCCTCTACATCATCGAGGACAACGGCGTGTATGGCCTGACCAAGGGCCAGTTCTCGGCGACGGCGGACATCGGATCGAAGCTGAAGACGGGCGTCATTAACGATCTTCCGGCGATCGATACGTGTGCGCTGGCGATCCAGCTGGGCGCGACGTTCGTGGCGCGTTCGTTCTCGGGCGACAAGAAGCAGCTGCTCGCGATCCTGAAGGCGGCCATTGCGCACAACGGGACGGTGATCATCGACGTGATCAGCCCCTGCGTGACGTTCAACGATCACGAGGGCTCGACGCGCAGCTACAAGTACATGCAGGAGCACGATGTGCCGATCGCCGAGACGGGCTTTGTGCCGGCGTTCGAGGACATCGCGGTGGAGTACGACCCGGGCACGACGGTGAACGTTCGCATGCACGACGGCAGTCAGCTGCGGCTGAAGAAGCTGCAGGAGGATTACGACCCGACCGATCGCAGCAAGGCCATTGAGGCGCTGATGCACCATGCCGAGCGGGGCGAGGTGCTCACGGGCATCTTCTACGTCGAGACCGACAAGCCGAGCTTTACCGAATTGCTGAACCTCGTCGATGAGCCCCTGGCGACGTTGGCGGAGGAGCGGGTGCGGCCGGCGAAGAGCGTGCTCGACGACGTGATGAAGCGGCTTATGTAGGTCGCACAGCCTGTTGAACCGCATGGAGAGATCGAGCCGGCGCCCTCGGGCGCCGGTTTCGCCGTTGGTTGCTGGAGGCAAACGGCTAATTTCCGTTCTACACTAGCTGCGTGCGGCGAATGGGTCCTGCCCGCCCGGGGGGACCCATCGTCGTTTGCGGGCGGCGCCAGCCGGAAGCTCGAACAAGAGCGATGGCGGTCGCCGCTACTCTTCGATCTGAAAGGGACTGCCACGAATGCTGAGACTTCCCAGGGTTCCCAACCTGACCGAGATGGCGTACCTGAGCGTACGCAAATACCTGCTGGACGGCTCGCTCGCCGAGGGAGAGCGCCTTACCGAAGAGTCTGTCGCGTCGCGGCTGGGCATCAGCAAGTCGCCGGTGCGCGAGGCGCTGAACCGGCTCGAGACGGAGGGGTTGATCGTGATCTCGCCGCGACGAGGGGCGTTTGTCCGGCGCTTTTCGCTGGTGGAGACGCGCGACCTGTACAACGTGCGCGAGGTGCTGGAGACCTACGCGGTGCGCGTTGCGGAGATCACGCCGCGGCTCATCGACGAGCTCGAGCAGAGCATCGAGCGGACCAAGGAGCACCTGCGCAGCGGCGACAAGCTGCGTCATGTGGACGAAGATATGCGCTTCCACTCGCTGCTGGCGGCGAGTTCCGGGAATAGCGAGCTGGTGGGGATGCTGGAGAACGTGCAGCACAAGAGCCTGCTCTCGCGTGCAAAGACCTTCCACCTGAGTGCGCCTGCAACTCCTGCGGGGCACACGAAGATCCTGGAGGCGCTGCGCCGCGGCGAACGCGATGCGGCGGTGGAGGCCCTGAGCGAGCACATCCTCTTCACGCGCGATGCGTTGCTGGATGTCATGGAGCGGGAGATCGAGGCTCCGCTGGCTGCGCCGGGAGCTGGAGAGTTCGCTTTGGCGGCTGAGGCGTAGGCCTCAATCGAAGAGAAGATCAGCTGTCGGGGGCGCTCTCAGTACAGGAGCGCCTTCGCGCGTTCGGTGTTGAAGGCTGCGAGGCCGCGCTGCCAGCTCTGCGCTATGGTGCGTGGGTCGTCGCCGCGGGTGATGGCGTCCATGGTGACCTGATTGCAGATCAGGGGCATCGCGCGCGCGAGATTGAACTGGGTGGGGTAGAGGTGGTGCAGGGCGGAGAGGATCTCGATGCCCAGCTCGGGGGTGTCTGCCTGCCTGGGGTCGGTCAGGGTGACGCGGACGGCTTCGATCGTCTGGCCGTGGAAGGGATAGTGGTTGGCGTCTTCGGCGATGGTTTCGGTGGTGGGAGTGAAGGTGACGCCGGGGATGTTGCGGGCGGTGAGGTAGTTGGCTACTTCTTGCGCGTGGAACCAGGCGGTGGGTGCGGGTCCAGAAGCAGGTCTCTCCACTCCGCTTCGCTCCGGTCGAGATGACACATTTGTGGTCGTGTCGGTGAGGCCGCCGGTGGCGGTGCTGGCGTCCGGTTTGGTGGGGGGGATGCCGGCGCCGAAGAAGCTGAAGGGGTGATCCGTGCCGCGGCCTACGGAGATGTTGTTGTATTCGATGAGGCCGAGGGCGGGGTAGCGCAGCGCGGCTTCGGGGGAGCGGAGATTGGGGCTGGGGTTGACCCAGGGGAGGCCGGTGTCGGCGTAGAACATGCTGCGCTGCCAGTGCTGCATGGGGACGACGACGAGGGTGGTGGCGAGGTGCTTGGTCGCGACGATGTACTTCGCAAGCTCGCCCATGGTCATGCCGTGGCGAACGGGTAGCGGCATGTAGTTGATGTAGGATTCGCGACCGAGGTCGGAGACGGGCCCCTGGACGGCGAGGCCGCCGACGGGGTTGGGGCGGTCTAAAATCACGACTTCCATGTGGTGATGGAAGTCGGTCTGTTCTGTCGCGGCGGCTTCGAGGAAGTAGCCCATGGCAGATTCGTAGGTCCAGAAGTGGGTGCCGGCAGCGTCCTGGAGATCGATGAGGACGGCGTCGAGGTCCTTGAGCTGGGCGTGGGTGGGGCGACGGTTGGCATCGTGGGCGCCGTAGAGGGAGATGACGGGGAGGTTGGTGGCTTCGTCTTTTTCGGCTCGTTGGTGGGTGGTGTCTTGCTGGGCGGAGAGGCCGTGTTCGGGGGTGAAGAGGGCTGTTAGTTGTTGGTTCTTCGTTGTCAGGAAGTGCGCGTGGAGGATGTCGATGGTGCGTTGGCCTTGGGCATCGAGGCCGGTTTGGTTGGTGAGGACGGCGAGGTGGTGGTAGTTGGCGAGGGCGGTGAAGTGGGTGGATTCCAGGACGTCGATCCCGGTGAGGGTCTGTTTTGTACCGGAGAGCTCAGAGACCATTGGCTCGTCGGGCCACTTCCTGTACTCGGTCTTCAGCTCCGCTTTCACTGCAACGCGACGCGCCGTCATGCTCGGGTTAGACGGCCGACGGTGGAGGGGATCGACAGACTCAGTCAAAACCCGGGTCCCAGAATCGGGACCCGGGGCACCCGAAATCCCACCAGCAGGTCTCTCCACTTCGCTTCGCTCCGGTCGAGATGACACAGTTTGGGCGGAGTCAAGGCCGAGCGCTTGGGCAGCGGCGGTGGCGACCTCGCCGCGCAGGGTCGTGATGGGGTTGTTACCGCGGGGATGGACGGCGTTGGAGAGCAGGATGACGTAGCTGTCGGAGGTGGGGTCGATCCACAAAGTGGTGCCAGTGAAGCCGGTATGGCCGAAGCTGGGCATCGCGGCTGAGGGCGTGGCGGGAGCGGCGGTGGGGAAGATGGCTCCGCGCGGACGGGAAAAGGCCGTGTTGATGTCCCAGCCGAAGCCGCGCAGAGGTGTGCCCTGTGTGGGCATCAGCGTGGGGGTTGCGGCCTTGGGGGCTTTTGAATCGACGGTGAGGATGGTGTTGGGCTGCACCGTTGCGGGCTGCTCGGGCGAGACCATCAGCTTGAGCGTGGCTTGCGAGACAGGGAACGGGCCGGTGTTGCGGAGCAGCTTGTCGAGCAAGGCTTGCGCGTAGAGGCTTATGTCGTGCGCGGTGGAGAAGACCCCGGCGTGGCCGGCGACGCCACCCATGCGGCGGGTGGTGGGATCGTGCACGGTGCCGCGGGTGAGCATGTCAAAGTGGGTGTTGGTGTCGCGGGTGCCTTCGTCGTCGTGCGTGGTGGGGGCGATGCGCGGGAGCAGGCTGGCGCTCCAGGTATCGCCGGGGCAGGCGAGCAGGTAGCGGCCGGGAGGGTTGGGCGCCCACACGATGGCCGCGCCGACGAGCTTATGCGGGCCGCAGATCTTGTGGTACGGCAGGTAGCGCGTGTCCTGCATGCCCAGCGGGAGAAAGACGTGCTGGCGGACGTAGGTGTCTTCGGGCTGGCCGCTGAGGCGCTCGACGATCTCGCCGAGCAGGATGAAGTTGATGTCCGAGTAGACGAACTTCGTACCGGGTTCGGAGGCGAGGACGGCGGTGTGGGCGCGGCGGAAGCCTTCTTCCTTGTCGGGCGATGCGAGGCCCCAGGGCTCCTTGAGCGAGACGTCGGGTGGCTCGCCGGAGGTGTGGGTGAGGAGCACGCGCAGGGTGACCTTGCTGCGGGTGGGGTCGCGCCTTCCATTCACAGCGGGGTTGAATTCGGGGATGTACTTCTCGACCGGGTCGTCGAAGCTGGCGATCTTGTGCGCGTCGTAGAGCTCCATGATGGAGGTCGCCGTGGCGAGGCACTTGGTGAGCGAGGCCATGTCGAAGATGGTGTCCTCGGTCATGGGTTCGGCCGGGGATGGGGTGCCGTCGAGGCCGGGTTCGCCGTCTAGCTTGCGGTTGCCGAAGGCCTGGTGGAAGACGATGTGCTGGTTGTGGCCGATGACGACGACCGCGCCGGCGGGTTTGTGCGCGGCGGTGGCGTCGGTCATGAGCTTGGTGACGGCGGAGAAGTCGTAAGACGAGGGCTCAGGGGCCAAGGGTCCAGGGCCAAGGGCCGAGGGGCCAGAGGGCGCGGTCGCCTGTGGCTGTTGTGCCTGTGCGGACGAAATACAGGGGTTCCTCGCTGCGCTCGGAATGACGAGCAGTAGCGCCACTCCAGCGAGTGTGGTGCGCTTGCGGCTGCGGAAGATGAGGCTCATGAGGGCTCCAACGAGAAAGGTGACAGCGGCGCCGATGAGGACGTACCAGGTGAAGGCGATGTGGGGGATGGTGATCTGCGAGACGGTACAGTTCGCAAGGTTCACGGTGTTGGGCGTGGAGGTCGTTTCTGTACCGCAGTGCATGATGTCGCCGCGCCATATGGTCTTCGGGAAGGTCCCCTGCCAGAGCCACAGGTTTAGCGCGAAGCCGACGACCATGCCGATGGTCGCACCGATCTCGCTGGCGAACTTGGTGAGGGTACCGAGGAGGAAGACGCCGAGCAGGCAGCCGTAGGCGACTGACGCGATGGAGAGGCCGATTTCTACGACGTGGCCTTTGCCTCCGACCTTGATGGAGTAGACGGCGATGGCGAAGAGGACGAGCGCCCAGAGGACGGTGGAGGATTTCGAGATGAGGCCGCGCTCGCGGTCGTCGGCGTTGGGACGGAGGCGCATGTAGAAGTCGACGACGGTGGTGGAGGAAAGTGAGTTGAGCGCGGCGGAGAGGTTGGACATGGCCGCGGCGAGGATGGCGGCCACGAGGAGGCCGGCGATGCCGATGGGCATCTCGCGAACGATGTAGGTGGGGAAGATCTTGTCGGGCGAGAGGCCTTGGATCCAGCTGCCGGCGTTGGCGGCGGTGCTTACCCCACCCTTCGCAAAGTGCGCGAAGGATGGGCCACCCAGTGCTGTGGCTGCGCCCGATTGCGCGAAGACGTAGAGGCCGGCGCCGATCAGAAGGAAGAGCGTGAACTGGAAGAAGATGACGACGCCGGAGCTAAGCAGGGCGAGGCGGGATTCGCGCAGGTTCTTGGCGGCGAGGAGGCGCTGGACCATGAGCTGGTCGGTGCCGTGCGAAGCCATGGTGAGGAAGGTTCCTCCGAGGACTCCGGCCCAGAAGGTGTAGGTCGTCGTGAGGTTGAAGGCGAAGTTCAGCATGTGGAACTTGCCGGCGGCTCCGGCGACCTGGTGGATCGTGGCCCAACCGCCGGGGATGTGGTGGCCGAGGGACCAGACGGCGACCAGGGTTCCGGCGACGTAGATTCCCATTTGGACCACATCGGTCCAGACGACGGCGGCCATGCCACCTTCGAAGGTGTAAAGCAGGGTCAGCGCTGAGATGATCGCGATGGAGAGCACGTCGCCGGTGCCGATGGCGATGGCGACGACGATGGAGACTGCAAAAACGCGCACCCCCTCGGCTGCAGCGCGCGTCAGAAGGAAGAGGCCGGCGGTGACCTTGTGGAGCGTGTGCCCAAAACGCTGGTCGATGAGCTGGTAGGCGGTGAGCATCTCACCGGCGAAGTAGCGTGGCAGGAAGAGCAGGGCCACGACGATGCGGCCGAGCATGTAGCCGATTACCACCTGCAGGAAGCCGAAATCGCCCGCGAAGGCAACACCGGGGATGGAGATGATCGTCAGGGTGGAGGTCTCGGCGGAGACGATGGAGAGGGCGATGGCCCACCAGGGGATGGTGTTATCGGCGAGGAAGTAGCTTTTGAGCGAACGGCCCTGGGTGGAATCGCCCTTGTTGCGGAAGCGGAGGCCGAACATCGTAATGCCGACGAGGTACAGCGCCACCAGCGTGAGATCGAGCGGGCCGAGGCGTCCGGTGCGGACGTTCAGGGCGAGGGCGGCTAGGGCTTCCGGCAATGCGAGTGTCTCCTGTCGGTGGACGAGTGCGATTCCGGACGATCTTCGATAAAAGTCTGGCGACGCCGGCTGCTCCCGGAGGTTATGATAGCGGCCCGTGCAGCCGCACGACCGGGGCGGCAGAGGAAAGGTGGTAATGGATGGGGATGTTTCTGGGGTTGGACGCAGGCGGGACCGGAACGCGCTGCTGGGTGGCGGACGATACCAAGGTTCTGGGATGCGCCAGCACCGGCACCGTGAAGATCATGGGCGTGGGCGAAGAGGTCGCGACGGAGCGGCTGAAGCGGGTGATCGGCGAGGCCGCCAGTAAGGCTGGTATCTCGCTCGACAGCGTGACGCGCACCTGCATCGGGCTGGCGGGGAACTCCAGCCACGAAGTCTGCCATTGGGCGGAGCGGACGATCGGAAGCGTGGCTTCAGGCGACATTATCATCCTCGGGGATGAGGAGATTGCACTGGAGGCGGCCTTCCAGGGCGGTCCGGGGATGCTGGTGATTGCGGGGTCGGGATCGAACGTGATGGGCCGCTGCAGCGACGGTACGCGTGTTACGGCGGGGGGATGGGGTCCGATGGTGGGTGACGAAGGCTCGGGCAGCTGGATTGGCCTTGAAGCCCTTCGGGCGGGCCTTCGCGCGAAGGATCGCGGCGTCAATACCTGCGTGCTGCGCGAGATCGAAGACTTCTGGGACCTGGACGACCTCGGCGATCTGGTAGCGCGCGCCAACCAGAGGATCCGGCCAGACTTCTCCGAGCTCTGCATGGTGGTGGCTTCCTGCGCCGAGAATGGCGACACGCTGGCGATCAGCGTGCTGGAGCGTGCGGGCGAAGAGCTGGCAGCGCAGGTGGGGCTGGTGATCTCGAAGATGAAGGCGCTCACGACCTGCAAGGCGCAGGATTTTTCGCAGCTGGCCTTTACCGGCAATGTGCTGGGAAAGATCCCGCGGGTACGACGGTCAATGGAATCGCACCTGCTAGCGGTGACGCCGGAGCTGAAGTTTGGCGATAAGCCGGTGGAACCACTGGAGGGTGCGGTGTGGCGGGCTAGAAAGCAGCAGAACAGCTGATTAGCAGAACAGCAGAACAGCTAAGACTTGACCTGCGCTCCGTTGAGGTAGGTTGCCGTGAGTCTTCCGTCCGCGTCGAAGCGGTTGAGGTTGGCGGGCATGCCGGGGGCGAGGCGGGTCCACTGGGGTTGGCCTAGCATCGCGGCGGGGTTGTGGCTGGCGAGGCGGACGGCGTCGGGGAGCGACGCGCCGGTGAAGGCTTGAATGTTTTCAACGGCCTTGTCCATGGTGAGGATGGAGCCGGCCAGGGTGCTTTTGCCTTGCGCGAGGTCGTCCTTCAGTTGTGCGCGACCATCCTTCACGACGACGGCGAGGCCGACGAGTGAGTAGTTATCTCCATCGGGCATGCCGGCGGCGGACATGGCGTCGGTGACGAGGATGCCGCGATCGATTCCCTTGGCTTTGAGCCAGAGGTCGACCATCTTCGGGTGCACATGGATGCCGTCGGCGATGATCTCGGCGTAGAGCGAATCCGTAGTGAGCGCGGCGCCGAGCACGCCGGGGTTGCGGTGGTCCATGGGGCGCATGGCGTTGTAAGTGTGCGTTGCGCTGGTGGCTCCGGCGGCGATGCCGGCGATGGCCTGCTCGGTGTTGGCGTCAGTGTGGCCGAGGCTGATGCGGACACCGCGGTCGGTTGCATGACGAATGAACTCGAGTGCTCCGGGGAGTTCGGGCGCGACTGTGATGAGCTGGATGTGTCCGCGGGCGGCCTGCTGGAAGCGGTCGAAGAGTTCGAGCGTCGGTGGGATGAGAAGCGCGGTTGGATGGACACCGCGGCGCAGGTGGGAGAGGAATGGGCCTTCGAGGTGAATGCCCATGGGTGCGGCCTGGCCGGGCTGGGGCGAAGCCGCGAAGACTTCGATGGCATCTGCGAGCGATTCGAGCGCGTGGAGGATTTCGTCGATGGAGGCAGTGACGGTGGTGGGCAGGTAGTGGCCCACGCCGCGTGTTGCGAGGAAGCGCTGCATCTCGGCGAGGTCTGCAGCGGAGGCCGTCATCACGTCATGGCCGACGGCACCGTGCGTGTGTACGTCGAGAAACGTTGCCGTGAGTACGGTGGTGTCGCTGGAGAGCGCGTCAGGATCGGAGCTGATGCCCGCGATGGTGCCGTCTGCTGCGACGTCGATGACGGGGTACTCGATCTCGCCGATGTCGGTGTAGAGGTGGCGGGCGGTGAGGGGGGTGGAGGGCATTGTGGCGCGCTTTCAAAAAGTGGGCATTGAGTTTGGAGTTAGGAGTTTTGAGCTTGGAGTCTCCAGATGCCAGTTGGCCAGATGTCAGTGCCCGGGCAGCGGCGGAGGTACGGGCGATGGCGCGACAGGGGTGATCGGGGCCGGGATGCCGAGTAGCGAGGCGTCGGGCAGGGTGTGCTGGTCGGTCCATTGGCGCTGCACGCTGCGCACCGCGTCCACGCGCGCGAGCCAGCGGTGGATGGTGAAGTCGTAGCGCTCGAGTACGGGCTGCAGGTTGGCGGGGCGATAGGTGCGTAGCCATTGCTCCTGGTACATCTGGCGCAGCTGCGAGTAGCCGTAGGTGAGGTCCTGCAGGCGGCCGTTGACGCTGTTGATGTCCGACAGCAGCGCGGCGACCCCGGGACGCGCCTTGCGCCACTGACCTGCAGCCAGCGTGGCCTGGGCCTGCGCGTAGCCATTGATCATCTCGTCGGAGAGCTGGAACATGAGGCCGAGGAAGTCGATGCGGCGGGCTCCGAAGTCGATGGCGTCGAGGGCTTCGGTCTCGCGCAGGCTGGGGTTCTGCGTGCGGGCTTTGGCGATGAGCTCGATGCTCTTTTCGGCGTGGAGGCGGAGTTCGGTTTCGATGGGGCGCATCTTGGCGGCCATCACCTGGCCATCGCGCGACCAGGGATCGACCCAGAAGAGGCCGTCGCTGCCTTCGGTGGCGGCGATCACCTTGGTGTCCTGCAGCAGCGCCATGGCTGCGGTGATCTCGCTCTCGGCCTGATCGACGAGGCCAGAGCTGTCGCCGTGGAACTGCAGACCGTAGGAGGCCTGGAAGGCTTCGATGGAGCTTTCGCCAGGCTGCCATGCGGCTGCGGCTCCGAAGAGGATGCCGTACCAGTTCATGTTGGAGAGCGACTCGCCATCGTCGTTCCAGAGCGTGTTCAGCTGGCCCTGGGAGCCGAACTTCTGGCCGTCGCGGGTGAACTCCTGGATGTCGAGCAGTGCCTCGCGCTGGTTGGGGAAGACCTGGCGGTAGTTGTTGATTGCGGGAGCGACCCAGAACTGGAAGCCGGCGTCGGCGTAGGGCTTGAGCATCTTCGCGAAGCCCCTGGGGTCGGGCGAGTAGCCCCACTGGACGACGATGGTCTGGTCCTTGAAGCTCTGGGGCATGGCCTTGAGCTTGTCCGGTGCGGACTGTGCGATGTCTCCCCAGAAGAGGATCTTGCGGTGCAGTGGCTGCAGGTCCGTGACGATGCGGTTCATGTAGTCGAGGTACACGGGGGCGAGGCCACGCGCGTCGACATCCGCGCGGGTCTTGCCGGCGCCGAGCTCGAAGGTCTCATCCGCGCCGACGTGCAGGAACGGGCCGGGGTACATCTGCGCGAGGTCCTTGAACATGCCGTCGATGATCTGCATGGACTGCGGCTCGGAGGGTGCGAGCACAGCGCCGTGCGGTGTCTCGGCAGCGGAAGAGTATTTCTCCCACGTGAGCAGGTGACGCAGGTGGCCGAAGGCCTCCTGCTCCGGCACGACGGTGATGTGGAACTGCGCGGCGTAGGCGACGAGCTGCATCGCATCCTGCGGCGTAAGCGCGGCTCCTGGGACAGCGCCCAGCGGATTCGACGGGAAGGCCTGCGTGGTCTCGAAGTAGGGCGAGTAGAGGTTGACCTTGTACGAGGCCAGCGTGCGGATGAGTTTCTTCTGGAATTCGAGGGTGTCGATGGGGCCGCGGGAGAGGTCGTCGTGCAGGCCGCGCCACTTCATCGCGGGCCAGTCGCGGACGATGGCGGTGTGCAGCTGCGCGTTGGGGCCGTCGCCGACGATGAGCTGCTTTACGGTCTGTAGAGCGTAGAAGACGCCGGCGGAGGTGCTGGCCGTGAGCGCGAGGCCGCTGACGCGATCTCCGTTGCGATCGGGCAGAAGGACGTAGCCTTCGGGCTGCATCTCGACAGGCATGGCTGCGTTTGCGGAAGAGCCGGCGGGGAGAGATTCGCTGTACGTCTGCTGGCCCAGCGGCGTGCTCATCCGGGCGACGAAGATATGCGGCGCGGAGGGTGTGGTGACGACGGGGATGTGGCGTGTGGCGAGTGTCGCAGTCAGGTCGGCGATGGCGAAAGAGTCTTCCGCATCGCAGGGCTGCTGGCAGTCGATGCGGACTCCCTGCGAGAGCGGGAGAGTCGCGCTGGGGCGCACGTCGCGCGGGATAGGGATGAGGTGCAGCGAGTCGGGCGTCTGCGCGGTGAGGGCCGAGGAAAAGACAATAGCGGTGGTCAGAACAACAGAGGCGAGAAGACTCGATCGCATGGTGTCCAGATTACTAGGAAGCGGCTACGCCGTTAGCGCTCGCGTTGGCGACTGTCTCGTCAGCGGCTTCGCCGTTAGCGAAATTCACGTCGCACTTCCTAACGCGAAGCGCTGACAGCATCGCTGCTATCCGCGTAGCGGCTAACGGCAAGCCGCTACTACATAGGAGGTTGGCCGTTGATGACCGTCACGCCGGGCGGGGGGATGAAGCTGAAGTCGGCGGGTGTAGTTGGCAGGTCTTCGCGCATGTCGGTGAAGGCGAAATCGGTGCGAGTGCCGTCGGTCTGCTCAAGGCGCATGGTGTGGATCTGACCGGTTGCGTCCACCGTTAGCGCGATGGAACTGACGGGCGAGGCGGGATCGCCGAGCTTGACCTTCGGTGCGCCGCTGAGGGTGTAGAGCGGGTGGTCGGGCGTCCCAACGAGGGTCAGCGTGATGTTGGTGAGCTCCTTCGCGAGCTCGGTGTGGCCGAGGAGGAAGCGCAGGGGCGTGCGCATGTCGTTCAGCTGGGACTGGGGCAGGCGGGTGGCTTGTGCGTCGCCGGGCGTGTAGGACGTGGCGAACTTGCCGTCGAGCACGAAGACCTTGCCGACGGGCGCGTCATACGCCCAGCGCATGCGGCCGGGCTTGGCGAGGGTCAGCGTGCCAGTCTCACTGCGGTCCATGCCGAGGCCGCGATAGCGCTCGGTGTAGCGGCAGGTGAGCGAATGCAGGTGGTTGTAGTGGTCGTCGACCTTGTGGGCGAGCGACGCGGCGGTGGGCGTCTGCGCGAGAGCGACGGGCGTTAGAGCGAGCGCTACCGCTGCCAAACGGAGAACCCCACCCAGGGCGCGATGAGGCTGCGGCATGGATGGGGCATCTGAGGTGATTGTGTTCAGGCTTACTGCAGTGTCTCGGTGCAGTTGCTGCCTCCCGCCGGATCGAAGTGGATCTGGCCGTTTTCGTCGCTGCAGAAACCGCGGTTGCCGGTTTTGCCGACGGTGGTGGGTGCGGCGAGGATCTGGTAGCTGTTGTACTGGTCGACCCCGGCGGTGGTGTTCTTGTCGCCGCACTTAATGGTGAAGGTGTAGCCGGCCTTGGAGCCGGTGGCGAGATCGTCGGGGATGAGCTGTGCGGCGTCGGGCGATGGCGCTCCGGAGCCCTGCTTGCCGCCCAGCTGAGCCAGCGTGCATGCGTAGCCGCGCGAAGGATACTGCGAGTTGTACTCGCTCTCCATGGAGTTCAGGGTACGGACGGAGTTCATGGCGGAGGTTTCGTTGGTCTTCTTCTTCACGCTCTCGTAACCGGGCACGGCGAGCGTGATGAGGATCAGAATGACCGACATCACGATCAGCAGCTCGATCAGGGTGAAGCCGGCTTCCAGAGTGCGGCGGCGGTTCGGCATGATGGTCCTCTGAGTATGAATCGCGAACGTGTTTTCGGTGTCCCGCTCGCGCGTTCGGTATCCCGCTACAGAGTATAGACGGAGCCGATGGCGCGAGGGTGAGGCGGGCGAGTTCAGCGAACGCGGAAGCTGTTCCGGTAGCATGGAAGTCTATGGCGAATCGACCCATTATCGTGACCGGCGCGGCCGGATTCATCGGGCGCAACACGGTGGCGGAGCTGAACCGGCGCGGCGAGCAGGAGCTGGTCCTGGTGGACGAGCTGGGCAAGAATCAGCCGGGCGAGTGGGAGAAGTGGTCGAACCTGGTGGGCCTGCACTACGAGGATCTGGTGAGCCCGGAGGAGTTCCTCGGGTTGCTGGAGGATGGAGCGTTTGCCGATGCGCAGGCGCTGATCCACCTGGGCGCGTGCAGCGCGACGACCGAGCGCGATGCGGACTACCTGGTCCGGAACAACTACCAGTACACGCGGGTGCTGGCGAACTGGGCGGTCTCGAACGAGGTGCGCTTCGTGTATGCGTCGAGCGCCGCGACCTATGGCGATGGCGAGCGTGGCTACGACGACGACGATGCTGTGACGCCGCTGCTGAAACCGATGAATATGTACGGCTACTCCAAGCAGATGTTCGACCTGTGGGCGCTGAAGAACGAACTGCTGGGCGAGGACGCGGAGCGAGTCGGCATCGTGGGACTGAAGTACTTCAACGTCTTCGGACCCTACGAAGAGCATAAGGGCGACATGCGCTCGGTGGTGTCGAAGAGCGTGAAGCAGATCCGCGAAGAGGGCGTGGTTCGGCTGTTCAAGAGCTATCGCCCGGAGTATGCGGACGGTGAGCAGAAGCGTGACTTCATCTACGTGAAGGACGCTGTGGATGTGACGCTGCACTTTGCGCTGGAAGACACCGAGACCGGCGGGCTGTTCAACTGCGGCACGGGCGAGGCTCGCACATGGCTGGACCTGGCGCGCGCGACGTTTGCCGCGCTGGACCTGGAGCCTAAGATCGAGTTCATTCCGATGCCGGAGCAGCTGCAGGGCAAGTACCAGTACTTCACCGAGGCGAAGACGCAGAAGCTGCGTGCGGCTGGGTATGAAAAGCCGTTCACGCCGCTCGAAGAGGCGATTGACGACTACGTACGGGGATTTTTCCGTAAGTAGATGCGAGATACGAGAGTCGAGATGCGGGAGATGAGCTGCGGAGCGAAGCGAGGCAAGATTCCCGGCGCGATCTTCGCACAGCGCGGGGAGGCCGCGTCTGTGGAGCTTCGCGTATGCTGAAACCCGCCATGCAAACCGTTCGCGCGATCTATCCTGGCACTTTCGATCCGCCCACTAATGGGCACCTCGACCTCATCACGCGCGGCGCGAAGATCGTCGACGAGCTGGTGGTGGCGATCCTTCGCAACTCGGACAAAGGCGAGCCGCTGTTCTCGGTTGCGGAACGGGCTGAGATGTTGCGTGAGGCTACGGCGCATCTCGGCAACGTGCGGGTGGCGACGTTCGACGGCCTGCTAGTGGAGTTTGCGCGCAAGGAAGGCGCTCGCGCGGTGCTGCGCGGCATACGCGCCATCTCCGACTACGAGTATGAGTTCCAGATGGCGATGATGAATCGCAAGCTCGATCCAGACATCGAGACGCTGTTCATGATGCCCGCGGAGAAGTACACCTATGTGAGCTCGCGGCTGATCAAGGGAGTGTTCAGGCTGGGTGGGGATATCTCGCAGCTTGTGCCGCCGCTGGTGGTGGAGCGGCTGAAGGCGCTCAAGGAAAAGATCGAGCCTGAGATCAAGATGATTTAGAGGATCGCAGGCGATGAGGGACCGAGCTGTAGAGGTGCGGGGTCTTCAGGTCGCGAGGAGTGAGGACGAACGAAAACGCGCGTGAGAGGCTCTCACGCGCGTTTCCGTTTCGACAGATTGCCGGGCTTATGCCTCGGGATAGAGGAGTTCGGTGAAGCGGGGATCATCGGCGACGGACTCGAAGTCCGAATCCAGGCGGGCCTGGAAACGATTCTGAGCGTTGAGCCGGATGGCCTCGGTGAGGTGATCGATGCAGGAATGCGAGTCGCCGGTCATGGAGGACAGCAGGGCCAGGCCGTAGAAGGCGTAGTCGGCCGAGTTGTCCTTGAGAATGATCTCCTGCAGGTGCTGGCGCGCGTCCTCGTAGTTGCCCTGGTTCAGCAGAGAGATCGCGTAGTCGTAGCGCTCCTCGTGGGTCTCGAAGTTCGCTGTGCCCTTGTCGATCTGGCCCACGCAGGCGGCGACGTACATGCGGATACGGTCGGCGAAGTCTGGAGGCGCGGATTCAAGCATCTGGGAGAACGCGATGTGCGCCTTCTCGAACTTTCCGGTTTGCATCAGCTTCAGAGCGCTCTCGTAGAGAGCGAGGGTGGTCTTGCGCTGCGCGGCGTCGACTGCGGGGGCCGAAGAAGCAGGCTTGGGCGTGCGGCGGGCGGTGGCCTTGTTCGTGGGAGCGGAGGTGGTAGTAACGGACTTCGTCGACATGATGTTCTCTGGTTGCGCGGCCCGGGCTGGAGCGGATACGGAGCCTGTAGGTGGAAAAATTTTGTGGTGGCTTGCTTCGGTGTTATACGGGCAGTGCCTAGGGTGGGTCAACTCGGAACACGACAGATACCTTCCGGGCCGTGCGGATCGCTACCCTTGCGCCTTCCGATAGAGCACCGGGTTGAGGGACGGATCGTTGTACATCTTGAGCTGCCGGTAGAGCTTGAAGCGGCGGCGGCCGGCGAGGACATCCTGCCAGAGACTGTCGAGACACCCAGCGAGGTCGGACCGTTGTTCGTCGAGCAGGGCCAGACGGGTGCAATTGCGCTCGTGGTGTTCGTCGCTGGCGCCGGGCCGGGTTGCCTCCTCCGCGGTGTGGAAGTGCTTGAGCGCGAGGATGGAGAGGCGGTCGATCATCAGTCCCGGCGTCTCCGAGTGTAGCGGCAGCGTGGGGTCGAGTGGTGAAAGCCCGGCGAGCAGGGCAAGATCGAGCTTCTCGGCGAGATCGTTGCGGCGTTGGTTGAGGCGGTCGATCTCATGCTTCACCAGGGTGATGGTGTGGTCCGATGCGTCCGGATCGCGTGCCATGTCCTCCTGGTGCCAAAGATCGAAGTTGGCCATGTGCTGATCGAGTACGAGCTGTTCGAACGCGGAGGCCGGACTCGGCGCGGGTGCGGTCGCATCGTGGCCGAAGGCAGTCGCGAGGTCGTGGAGAGCAAGGATGCGTTGGGCTTCCAGCATGGACGGGATCCTCCAAGCATAACCGTTCGTTGGAGAAACGCCGGAGCCGGCTGTTTCTGTTCGCATGCTGGAGCGTTGTTTGGCGAGACAAACGGCACAGCGGATGGGGCTTGCCAGGGATGCGACACTGGAAACGATGCGCAGGGATAAAGTACGCAGGGTGCTGCTCTACCGCCTGGGCAGCCTGGGGGACATGCTGGTGGCGCTGCCCGCGCTGCACCTGGTGGCTCGTGCGTTTCCGAACGCGGAGCGACGGATGCTGACCAACTTTCCCGTGAACGCGAAGGCTCCGGCGGCTGCTGCGGTGCTTGAGAACACGGGCCTGGTGGATGGTTATATTCGCTATGAGGTTGGCACGCGCAGCGTGAAGGATCTGGCGCGCCTGGCTTGGACGGTCCTCCGCTGGCGACCGCAGGTGCTGGTGTACCTGGGGCCGGCTCGTGGTGTGGCTGCTGCCCGGCGCGATGAAAACTTCTTCCGTCTGTGTGGCATTCGCCGGATCATCGGCGTCCCGCTGACGGAAGGGATGCAGCACAACTTTTATGGCCGCCCCACCGGAGGCCGCGATGGCGCGATGGGCGATGGCAACCTCGAGCCGGAGGCGGCGCGACTGGCGCGGAACATCGGAGAGTTGGGAGGGCTGGGCGAGTTCGACGACGCGGCTCGGCTCGAGGATCCGGCGAGCTGGGACCTGCACCTGACGGCTGGAGAACGAGCGGCGGCGGATGAGGCGATCGGTGAATCCGAAGGAGTCGAGCTAGGCGAGACTGCTATCACGGCCTGCGTCGGGACCAAGGTGCAGTCGAAGGACTGGGGCCGCGAGAACTGGCGTGCTCTGCTGGCTGCGATGGCGGTCGCGTATCCGGGGCGAGCGTTGCTGCTGGTGGGGGCTCCTGAAGAGAGCGAGGCCAGCGAATTTGCGGCCGAAGGCTGGCGCGCGAATGGTGGGGGCGCGGTGGTGAATCTCTGTGGCAAGCTGAAGCCGCGCGAAAGCGCCGCAGCGATTGCGCGGACGTGCCTCTTCGTCGGGCATGACAGCGGGCCGATGCATCTGGCTGCCGCGGTCGGCACGCCGTGCGTGGCGATCTTCGCGGCGAGAAATATTCCGCGGCAGTGGTTTCCCTTCGGCAAGCAGCATCGCGTGGTGTATCACCGGGTGGAGTGCTGGGGCTGCGGTCTGGAAACCTGCATCGAACAGCAGAAGAAATGCCTGGTGAGCATCACGGTGGATGAGGTGATGGAGAAGGTGCGGGAAGTGTTGGGCTCGCATTGATGCGCGCTCACGTTATCTGTTCTACGGTCTATGTTGTACGTGACGGGGCGTTGCGAATTGCGGGTCTGGCTCGTACAACGTGAGACGTAGAACGCACGCGGCATCGGACCGCGCAGGGGAGAGCTTCACGAATGTTGCCTGAGCTGCACGCTGTACTGGGATTGCTGGAGGGCGGCTTTGGCCGTCTCAAAGTGTTGGTGGTTGGCGATGTGATGCTGGACCGCTACATCCTGGGCGAGGTGGACCGCATCTCGCCGGAGGCTCCGGTGCCTGTGTTGCGGCATGTGCAGCGCTACGACCGTCCTGGCGGCGCGGCGAACGTCGCGATGAACCTCGCGGGGCTGGGTTGCGAGACGGTGCTGGCGGGCTTCTGGGGCGACGATGCGGAGCGGCGCGACCTGGCAGCGTTTCTCGAAGCCAAGAAGGTTGACACGGTCGGCATGGTGACGAGCTCGCTCGCGACGGTGTCCAAGACGCGCATCGTGGGAAGGCGGCAGCAGCTGCTACGGCTCGATATCGAGAGCAAAGAGAGCCCCAGCGCGCAGGACATGCAGCGGCTGATCGAGAGCAGCGTGGCGCTGACGGAGAAGGTGCATGCGGTGGTGCTCTCCGACTACGCGAAGGGAGCGCTGAGCCGCGAACTGTGCGAGGCGGTGATCCGCAAGGCGCGCGAGCGGGGCATTCCGGTGTTGGCGGATCCGAAGACGCCGGACCTGAGCAAGTACTCGGGCGCGACGATGGTGTGCCCCAATCTCAATGAGCTTGCGGCTGCTACGGGCTTCGGCTCCCATGAGATGGAAGCGATGCTGATTGCCGGGGAGCAGCAGCGCAAAGAGCATGAGCTCGACTACCTGTGCGTGACGATGAGCGAGCTCGGCATCCGGGTGCTCAGCGAGGGCGGCGTGTACCACTCGCCAGCGCGGGCGCGCGAGGTCTTCGATGTCTCCGGCGCGGGAGATACGGTGATTGCGATGCTGGCGGCTTCGATGGCGGGCGGGTTGAAGGTGGAGACGGCGATCGAGCTGGCGAATCTTGCGGCTGGTGTCGTGGTGGGCAAGATGGGCACGGTGCCGATCGAGGCCCACGATCTCGTTGCGCTGCTTACGCCATCCTCGAAGCTGCGGTTCGATGAGAAGATCCTCGATCGCGAGCGGCTGACGAAGCGTGTGGAGGATTGGCGGGCAGCGGGCGAGACCATTGTCTTCACGAATGGCTGCTTCGACCTGCTGCACGTGGGCCATGTCACGCTACTGGAGGACTGCCGGGGCTTTGGGTCGAAGGTGGTGCTGGGGCTGAACAGCGATGCCAGCGTGCAGCGGCTGAAGGGACCGACGCGGCCGGTGGTCGGCGAGCGCGAGCGAGCGCGGGTGATGGCGGCGCTGGCTGCGGTGGATGCGGTGGTGCTCTTCGACGAAGACACTCCCGTTGAGGTGATTCGAGCGGTGAAGCCGGACGTGCTGGTGAAGGGTGGGGACTACACGATCGAGACGGTGGTAGGCCACGAGATTGTGATGGCGGCCGGTGGACGCGTGGAGATCGTGCCGACGGTCGAAGGATTTTCGACGACGAATCTTGTGAAGAAGCTGAAGGGAAGTGAATAGTGAGCAGTGAGTAGTGAATAGTGAGGAAATGCAGCGGCGGGCGAATTCGAGGCCTTTCTTCACTATTCACTGCTCACTATTCACTCTCGAATGAGGTGTCGATGTCCGAAGGCAATGCTGGCATTCTTTGCATCAGCACCTACGAGAAGGGACAGCCGTTCCTGCGCGAGATCGCGCGGCATGGCATCCCGGTGGATCTCGTGACGGTGGACAATCTCTCCGGCGCGGACTGGCCGCGGGACATCCTCGCGGGCTTCCACACCATGCCGGAAGGTCTGGGTGCGGAGCCGGCGATGCGCTTCCTTGCGAGGCTGATGAAACACAAGGCCTATGCCCGCATCGTGGCGCTGGATGAGTTCGATCTCGAGACGGCGGCGCTGGCGCGCGAGCACCTGCGGTATCCGGGCATGGGACAGACGCGCACGCGGAATTTCCGCGACAAGCTGGCCATGCGCGAGGCCGCGCGAGCATCGGGTGTGCGGGTGCCGGAGTTCAGCTCCGTCGTCAACCACAACGACCTGTGGCACTGGATGCAGCGTGTGCCTGCACCGTGGCTGCTGAAGCCGCGCTGGAGTGCGTCTGCGATCGGCATCCGGAAGTTCGAGCGGGCGGAGGATGTGTGGCCGGTACTGGATGGACTGGGCGATGACTCGACCAACAACCTGATGGAGCAGTTCGTTCCCGGCGAGATCTACCATGTCGAGGGAATTACCTGGAACGGCGAGCTGAAGTTTGCGCTGGCGCACAAGTATGGGCGGCCGCCGTTCGAGACGATGCATGAGGGCGGTGTCTTCTCCACGCGTACGTTACAGCGCGATAGCGACGAAGCTCAGGGGCTGCTCGCGATTCACGCGGCCACGCTCAAGGCGCTGGGCATGACGGACGGCGTCACGCATTCGGAGTTTATTCGCGCCCATGCCGATGGGCAGTTTTACTTTCTGGAGAGCGCGGCACGCGTAGGCGGGGCGTTCATCGCGGACGTGGCGGAGGCAGCGAGCGGCGTGAACCCATGGGTGGAGTGGGCACGGATCGAGATCGCGCTGCTGCGGGGCGAAGAGTACACGCTGCCGCCGTTGCGTGAGGACTATGCGGGCAGCGTGATCTGCCTGGCGCGCCAGCAGTGGCCCGATCTGAGCGCGTACGACGCTCCCGAGATCGTGCAGCGGATGCAGAAGTTCCATCATGCGGGGTTGATCGTGCAGTCACCGAGCGCGGGGCGGGTGCAGGAGCTGCTAGTTGAGTACAGCGGGCGCTTCGTGCATGACTTCTATGCGCGGATGGATGCTCCGGACAAGCCGCCGGCGTAAGGCTGCGATCAAGGTGGCGAAGGGCTGAGGTGATGAACTACTTGCCTGCGATCCACACCATGCCGTCGGGGTCGCCGCCTACGTCGATCTTCTTCACGAGGGTCATCGTCTTCAGGTCGAGCACGCCGACGTAGTTGCCGCCGCCGCAGGCGATGAAGGCTCGGTTGCCGGCTGCATCGATGACGATGCCGGCGGAGCCTCCACCCATCTCGATGGTCTTCACGCGCTGATGGGTCTTCGTGTCGACGACGACGAGGGTGGTGCCGCGCAGCAAGCTGATGATCGCGAAGCGGCCGTCGGGAGTGAACTTCAGGCGATTGGCTCCGGCGACGTCGAGCGGCAGCGTCGCGATGTTCTTCTTCGTGGCGAGGTCGAGGACGGAGACGGTGCCATCCTGGGCGTCGGCGGTCCAGAGCTGCTTGCCATCGGGCGAGACGTCGAAGCCTTCGTCTCCCTTGCCGACGGGGACGACGGTTTGCTCCCAGTCGCTGCGATCGACCATGGTGGGGCCGGCACCTGCGGCGCCGGGAGCGGCGGGCGCGGGCACTCGCATGTGCTTCAGGTCGATCAGGCTGACGGTGGCGGCGTTCACGTTGGTGGTCGCGATCTGCTCGCCGTCGGGCCAGACGTAGATCATGTGGGTGCGGTCCTGGCCGGTGCCGAGGATGAAGTCGATCTTTCCGCTGGCGGGGTCGTATCGGCCGAAGGCCTTGGCGGCCTCGGCGGTGAACCACACCTTGCCGCCCTGGAAGAAGAGGCCGTGCGGGCCGGTCAGCGCTCCGGTGTCGATGACCTTGTCCACGCTGGCTGAGGGGATGTCGATCTGGCGTAGGGAATGCAGGCTGCCGAAGCCATAGTTGGAGACCCAGGCCTTGCGGCCGTCGGGTGAGGCAGTGATCTCGTGAGGGTCGTCGCCGGTGGGGACCTTGCCGTGGATCGCGAAGCTGCTGCCGTCTACGATCGAGACCATATGGTCTCTCTTGGAGATGGCGAGGAGCGTGCCGGAGGTGTTCTGCGCAGTGGCTGAGGCGCAGATTGTCATCAGGGAGGCGAAGGACGTGGCGGCGAGAAGGGCAAATCCGAGGCGCATGAGGGCTCCGCGAGGGCTGGAGGAGGGGAATGAGGCCGTCGTGCGAAGAAATTTCAAGCCAGGGGAGCCGGCGGCTGAACCGGGAAGACTGGTCCTCAGGTAACTGCCGGAGACCGCGGCGGGGTTACCACCTGGGGATGTGCGAAGTTGGTGAGCGGGCTGGGGCTCGAACCCAGGACCAGCGCCTTAAAAGGGCGATGCTCTACCAACTGAGCTACCCGCTCGCTCCTTGGCTAAGGTAGCACATTGCGGGGTGTCGGAAACCGCGCCGCCACTGGGCGGATGCACACAAAGCGCGGCGACGGCGTGGCTTGCGAGGAGAGTACCTTCAGGGCGGGGGATCGACCAATGGAACCGCGCTGAGGGTGCGCCAAACAAAGGCCATGGCCCAACGGTGGGACCCGCCGGGCACCCGCGGCCTGGTTACCAAGCGGGGACAGGAGCGCATCGCGAAACCCCGCGCCGAATCAGGGTTTTCGCGCACTCGTGGAAGACCAAGGTTTCGCGTTTGTATTACTTACGTTGCATTGACTTGGCTGATCCCCGCCACGTAGCCTCCGGATAACATGAAACGGCGGTAGGGACTGGTTCGGGCCGATCTGATCGGCAATTGACCATGTTTGCTGCGGTTTTCGAAGGGGCTGCCATGGAGAGGTCGAAACCGGATTCGAACGACCAGAACAAAGTGGTGGAAACACCAGATGACGTAGCAGTTCTGTACTCCTGGGCGAACCTCCAGGGAGCAAAGTACCGGGACTTCTCTGCGTCGCGGCGAGAGTATCGCGCACAGCTTCGTCACCGCCAGGCCCAGACCCAGCGAGACGCGGAGCTACAGGCCAAGGAGGCTGCCGAACGGGCTGCCGCCGAGACCGAGCGCGCTGCACGGGAGGCTGAAGAGGCTGCCCGGTTCCACCAGACTGAAGCGCAACGCGCGGCGTCTCTGCAGAGCGTCCGCCAGGCGGAGCTCGAGGAGGCTGCGCGCCAGCGCGCGCTGCGCCACGCCGATGAACTCAATCGCCAGGCTGCCGCGGAGCGTCTCGAGGCCGCACGCCGGGCAGAAGCCGTGGCTGCTGCCGAGGCCGCCGCACGCCGCGAGGCTCGCGAGATGGCCGAGGCTCGCGCCTCCGCAGCTCGCCAGTCGGCACACTATTACGAGAACGAAGCGCGTCAGCGCACGCTGGCCGGCCCACAGCCGACCTCCGGCGTCGGTGGCGACATTACCGATCCGTACACGGATCCGGCGCTGCAGCAGCTCGCCAGCCGGATCTATCCGGTGTCTCCGGCGATTGACGATATGCTGCCGAGCCGGTACCCGCAGACCCGCGATGCGCGCCTGATTGTGCCGCAGCCTGACCCGAAGCACCCTGTGCCGGAGCGAGGTCGCGAGCTCCTCGCGACTGGCTCCCGCGAGCGGGATGCGGAGCTGGCTGCGCTCGGCGCCGCTGCCGTGGAGAAGGTTGCCGACCAGGCAAAGGGGCCGGTTCGCTACTACTACGAGGGGGACGTTCCTGCCAGGACTGCTGCCGTCGATCCTTACCTTCAGCTTCGGGAGCGTGCCCGTGCGGAGGACGCTGATCGCGGACGCCGCACCCGCGGCTTCGCTCCGGATGTTGCCAGTGGCATCATGCCGGCCTATACCCCGGAGCCTGCGATTCCGGAATGGATTTCGCAGTCGGACGCACAGCGCGATGCTGCATTGAGGCGTTCTGCCGCTCCCGCCGCCATGCCTCCTGCGATGCCTGCGCCGGCTTCGCCAGTCGAAGACACGCTGCAGCACTCGCGGGAGCGGGTGGCCGCACGCTGGTACGCGCTTAAGGGCGTGTTCGACCAGAGCGCGGCCGAGCCTCCGGTCGAGGCGGTGAATACGGTTCGCCAGGTTCCGATGCTGACGGTCTTTTCGATGGCTGGTGGCGTGGGCAAGACCAGCCTGGTTGCCACGCTGGGCCGCACGTTGTCCTCCATGGGCGAGCGGGTGCTGCTCACCGACACGACCTCGCATGGGCTGCTTCCGTTCTACTTTGGCGCCAGTGAACTGCGCCCCGGAGTCGTGCGGACCTTCTCTCCGCCTGCGGGCTCGAACGATGCGGCGATCGCTCTGGTTGGCTACGACGTCTCGCAGCGAGATGCGAGCCCGGAGTCGCAGGAGTGGCTGGTGAACGAACTCATGCGCACCAGCCGCGGCATGCAGCGCATCCTGCTGGATGTGCCGCTGAGCGCTGCCTGGGTGGCGCGCCGCATGGCGAGACTGGGCGGGATCACGCTGGTGCCGGTGGCGCCGGACATGAACTCGGTGATCAGCCTGGGACCGCTGGAGAAGTTCTTCGCCGGAGTTACGGACGAAGAGGGCGGGCCTGCACAGCCTTTCTATGTGCTGAACGAGTTCGATGCCAGTGTGCCGCTGCACCTCGATGTTCGCGAGGTGATGCGGCGACAGCTTGGCGATCGGCTTCTGCCGTTTGTGATCCGCCGCGCCCCCGCCGTTTCGGAGGCCCTCGCCGAGGGCATGACCGTGATGGACTACGCCCCCGACCAGCCTGTGGCCGGCGACTACATGAATCTCGCATCGTGGCTGCGTACGCAGTCGATGCCAGCGATCGCAGGGCAGAAGAATGCCCGTTGGAGTGAGCAATGACGAGAAGCCCGCTGTGGAGGGAATTCGAGTCCAGCGATAATTTCCTGGTCCGGCTGATGCGTGTCCTGATCCTGGTAGGCGGCATCACGTTCATGCTGCTGGCCGGCACGCTGGATCTTACGTGGCCGCAACAGCTGTGGCTGGGCCTGCTGATTGTGTTGATCGCGATCTGGATCGACCGCGCGTCGACCTCGTACCTGGTCACGCTCACCCTGATCCTGCTGAGCTGCTTTTCGACCTTCCGCTATGGCTTCTGGCGTATCGAGCAGGTCTTCAAGTTCTTTCAGGATCCGGGCAATCACTGGACCGTGCTGGATGTCTTCTTCATCCTGCTGCTGGTCGCGGCCGAGGCGTACGCCTTCACCATCCTGTTCCTGGGCTACCTGCAGACGCTGTGGCCGCTGCGCCGCACGCCGGTGCCGCTGCCCGAGGACACGGATCTGTGGCCTGAAGTCGATCTGTTGATCCCGACCTACAACGAGCCGCTGAGCGTGGTGAAGTTCACCGCTCTGGCAGCGATGAACATCGACTGGCCCGCGGACAAGCTGAATGTCTACATCCTCGACGACGGCAAGCGCGAGGAGTTCCGCGCCTTCGCGGAAGAGGCCGGCATCGGCTACATGACGCGCGACGACAACCAGTACGCCAAGGCGGGCAACATCAACCGCGCGCTGACGCGGCTGGAAGCTCCCTTCGTCGCGATCTTCGACTCCGACCACGTGCCCACGCGCAGCTTCCTGCAACTGACGATGGGCTGGTTCCTGCGCGATGCGAAGCTGGGCGTCCTGCAGACGCCGCATCACTTTTACTCGCCCGATCCGTTTGAGAGAAACCTTGGCCAGTTCCGCACCATTCCGAATGAGGGCGAGCTCTTCTACGGTGTGGTGCAGGACGGCAACGACTTCTGGAATGCTTCGTTCTTCTGCGGCTCCTGCGCTGTGCTTCGCCGTGAGGCGCTGGATGAGATTGGCGGCATCGCCGTCGAGACCGTGACGGAAGATGCGCACACGTCGCTGCGCATGCAGATCCGCGGCTGGAATACGGCGTACATCAACATTCCGCAGGCTGCAGGTCTCGCGACCGAACGTCTCAGCGGCCACGTGAAGCAGCGTATCCGCTGGGCTCGCGGCATGGTGCAGATCCTGCGCATCGAGAATCCGCTGTTGGCTCCGGGGCTCTCGCCTGCACAGCGCCTGTGCTACTTCAACGCGATGACGCATTTCCTGTATGCCTTGCCGCGGCTGATCTTCCTCACCGCTCCGCTGATCTACCTGATCCTGGGGCACACCAACGTACCGGGCTTCTGGGCGGCGATTCTCGCGTATGCCTTCCCGCACCTGATCCTGAGCTTCCTTACCAACTCGCGCATCCAGGGTCAGCATCGCCACTCGTTCTGGAACGAGATCTACGAGACCGTGCTGGCCCCGTACATCTTCATCCCGACGATGCTGGCGCTGTTCAACCCTCGCGCCGGGGCGTTCAACGTGACGGCCAAGGGCGGCGTGGTGAGCAAGAGCTACTTCGATGCGCGCATTGCGCAGCCGTATCTCGTGCTGCTGTTCCTCAACATCATCGGCCTGCTGTGCGCGATTCCGCGCTACCTCCCGTTCCCGCATATTGGGGATGGGCTGCCCTGGCCGATCAGCGCGATTCTGAACATTCCGGCTTCGATGTATGACGGCAACCACGCCGGCACCATCCTGATGAACGTGCTGTGGACGTTCTTCAACCTGATGATCCTGAGCGTGGGCACGGCCGTGGCCTGGGAGCAGCAGCAGCGCCGCCAGACGGTGCGCGTGATGGCTTCCGTACCTGCAGGCGTGATCCTGCCCGATGGTTCACTCATCAACGGCATGACGGCGGACATCTCTTCGGGCGGCGTGATGCTGAACTTCGATGAGCGGCTGCGTCTGCGCAACGGCGAGAAGGTTCAGATCGTCTTCCCGGTGCTGGATGGCGACGCCTCGCTTCCCGCAACCGTGGTGGGTGTGGACAACAAGACTCTTCGGGCGCACTTCGACCCGCTGACGACGCAGGAAGAAGAAGCTCTCACGATGGTGCTGTACTCGAGGGCGGATACGTGGCTCGGCTGGGGTGAAGCCCGCGAAGCCGACAAGCCCCTGCTCAGTATGTGGAGGATCATGCAGCTCTCGATTCATGGTTTGGCAGGAACGATTCGTGGCGTCCTGGGTGGCCGTAATGGCCAGCCCCGGGGCAAGGTGGCAACCAGCATCGCTCCGGTGATCGCTGTGCTGCTGGCGCTGCTGGGCATGCTTCTCACCACGCACAACGCAGGAGCGCAGACAATGCGCCGCGCGACGCCGCAGGTGGGGGCCAATGGCCAGCCGTTGACGATCACCGTACCAACGTCGGTAGGCGTAGCCGCGAATCAGGCTCGCCCCGTGGCGCCGGGTACGTTCGACAACCAGTTCTCGCTCAGCGATACCGGCGTACCCACGTCGATCGTGATGCGCGGCGTGGACAGCTATCACTCGGTGTACTTCTCTGTGCCTCATACCGAGCTGGTGAAGTCAGCGACGATGAAGCTGGTCTACCAGTTTTCGCCCGGTCTGCTGCCCAGCATCTCGCACCTGAAGGTAAGCCTCAACGGCACGCCGTTCGCAACGGTCCCGGTGACGACGCAGCCGGTGGTCATGGGAACTGACGGCAATGATCTGCCGCCCGACCAGAAGCTGAAGAACAACCAGGCAGGAGTGGTCGTCAACGCGGGCTACAGCCCGGTGATGACGGCGACGATCACGGTGCCGGCCGAGCTGATGGTGCACGACAACGAGCTCACCTTCGAGTTCATCGGGCACTACACGCTGCAGTGCGAGGATCCTTCGCACTCCACGTTGTGGGCGGAGATCGCTCCCACCACGACGCTGGAGCTGGCCGGCAGCATGCTGCCGCTGCAGAACGATCTGAAGTCGCTGCCTCTGCCCTTCTACGACAAGAGCGTGAATCTGCACCCGACGGTGCCGGTGGTCTTCCTCACGCAGCCTTCGGCCAAGGCCATGCAGGCTGCCGGTGTGGTCGCCTCGTGGTTCGGCATGATGACGAACTACCAGACGGTTCGCTTCCCGGTGACCTTCGGGACGATCCCGCAGGGCAATGCGATCGTGATCAGCGAAGATGCTTCGTCGCTGCCACCTGAGCTTTCGGTGTCCGGTTCCTCCGGTCCTACGATCGCGATGAAGACCAACCCCAACGATCCGTACTCGAAGGTGCTGGTGCTGACGGGCGGCAACGCGGACGATCTTCTCACCGCGGCGCAGGCTCTGGTGCTGCAATCCAAGGGACTCGCGGGAGCCTCGCAGGGCGTGGTTCTCTCGGAGAAGCCCAAGCAGCGCGAGCCTGATGACGCCCCGCGCTGGCTGAGCACCGCGCACATTACGAACCTCGGCCAAATCGCGCAGCAGGGTGACCTGCAGGGCGATGGGACGGTGCCCGTGGCGGTCTACTCGCGCACGCCGCCCGACTTGTACTACGGCGACACCACGAACCTTGCGTACCACATGGACTACCGCTACAACGGGATTCCGCTGGCCAGCGAGAGCTCGCTGCAGGTCTTCCAGAACGGAGCCTTTGTCAGCTCGACGCCGCTGCCGCATACGGACACGGCGTCCAAGGAGCTGTCGACGGTCATCCCGGTTCCGGTGGTCGACATGCGCCCCTTCTCGAACACGATGATGATGAAGTTCATCTTCCAGATCGCGAAGAAGGGCAAATGCGAAGATACCGCCCCGATGAACCTGCAGGGTTCGGTGTTGCGCAGCTCGTACCTGGACATCACAGACATTCCGCACTGGATCCAGCTGCCGAACCTCGAGGTCTTCTCGAACGCCGGCTATCCGTTCACGCGACGCGCGGATCTCTCGGACACTGCGGTGGTGCTGCCGGATGCGCCTTCGGCGGAAGAGCTCGAGCTCTACCTCATGTTCATGGGCCACTTCGGCGCGCAGACCGGCTACCCGGTGCTGAACGTCACGGTGACCAATGCGGACGGCATGAAGGGCGACAAGGACTTCCTGGTGCTTGGCACGGTGGACGATCAGCCGGCGATCGGCAAGCTGAACAACAAGCTGCCGGTGGCCATCAACTCAGGCGGCCTGAAGATCCAGGACACGGGCGGCTTCTTCGACTCGGGCAACTTTGCCTGGTGGAAGGTGCGCAGCTCGGACCGTGTGGACTCGGGCAAGCTGGAGACCTCGGGCGGTCTGCCGGACGCGATGATCGAAGGCATCGAGAGCCCTTACTCGGGCGGACGCTCGGTGGTGGTGGTCGCGCTCAAGGACAAGTCGGTGGTGCCGAACTTCGTGGACACCTTCCTGAAGACCTCGCAGTCGTCGGACATCCAGAAGTCGGTGAGCGTGCTCGATGGGCAGAGCTTCACGAGCTACCAGCTCGGCAGCTCCAGCTATCACGTGGGTTCGCTCTCCTGGTGGACGCAGCTCCGCATGATCGTCGCGCAGTATCCGTGGCTGATCGTGCTGGTACTGATCGTGGTGGTCTTCCTGATGGCTGCCCTGCTCCGCGCCCTCCTGCGCCGACATGCGCGCCGTCGGCTTCAGGTGATGGACTAACACGGGCAATATGACACGCACCTCAAACCCAGAACTGGGGCGGAGACGGTGAGATACGCAATGAGGCGGCTGCTGGCAAAAGGCCTTGGGGACATGTACCGGGCCGTGCCCGCAGCCGCTTCGTTCTTTCGAGCGAAGCGAACGCGCTGCGGTGTGCGCGCCGCGCAGGCGTTTGGCTTCGTGATGCTGCTGAGCCTGAACGGCTGCCGTGCGCAACCGCCCGTATGGCCTCTGTGGGACGCCTACACGGCGCGGTTCCTCGATCAGCAGGGTCGCGTGATCGACCACAACGCGCAGGACCGCACGACCACCGAAGGCGAGGCCTACGCGATGTTCTTCGCGCTGGTGGCCAACGATCAGCCGCGCTTCGATAGGCTCGTCGACTGGACCGAGAACAACATGGCCCAGGGCGACCTCACGCTGCATCTTCCTGCATGGAGCTGGGGCAAGGCGGAGGACGGGAGCTGGCGGGTGTTGGACGCGAATCCCGCCGCCGATGCCGACCTGTGGATGGCCTACTCGCTGTGCGAGGCGGGCCGGCTATGGAACGTCGATCGCTACATGAAGCTCGGCAAGTTGATGGCGGATCGCATCGCGCAGGAAGAAGTCGTCGTGGTCCCGGGCGTGGGCACGTCGATGATTCCGGGAGCGCACGGCTTTCATCCCGACCCCAACACCTGGTTCCTCAACCCCAGCTATCTTCCGCCGGAGCTGATTGCTTACTTCGCGCGCCAGGATCCGCACTCCCCGTGGAGGCAGGTGCTCGACAGCCTGCCCAGGGTGGTCGCGTCTCCTGGAGGTTTTGCGATGGACTGGATGAAGGTTGCGCAGGATGGCGCCCATCCCAGCACGACTCCTGCAGCCGACGAAGACGATTTGCAGCAAAACCATCCTGGAGCTCCGGCGCGGGGAAGCTACGACGCGATCCGGGTGTATCTCTGGCTGGGCATGGCCGATGCGAAGACCCCGGGAGTGCATGATTCCCTGGCCGCTCTGCCCGGCATGGCGTTGTGGCTGCGCTCGCACGCGGTTCCGCCGCTGGCGGTTGACGAGGTGGGTCAATCGACCCAACCCGATTCTCCTCCGGGATTTAGCGCGGCGGTCGTCCCATATCTTCACGCGATGGGATTGAAGCCGTTGGAGGAGCAGCAGCTGGATCGTCTGGCCGCGACCAAGGATTTGAAGTCAGGACTTTATGGACACGAGGGCTGGTACTACGACCAGAACCTGGCGCTTTTCTCCACGGGTTGGAGCGAGCATCGGTTTCACTTCGGCGAGGATGGCCGGCTGTCCGTGAAGTGGAAATAGAGCGAGCTATGTGGAAAAGATGGGCGGCAATCCCTGGAATTGCAGGGTAAGCTGGGGTTGTTCTCGGTAAAACCCGAAAAAACCCGGAAGAATCGCGGGGAAAGAGCGTAATCTGCGAGAATCCTGTGGTTTGGGTAAAGCATATTGAGTCGCGTGTTTCGATCTGCGGCGGGCGAATGAGGCGATGAAAACTATCTGGCCGATTCGAGTTCCGGCGTTGGGGCTCCTGTGGTGTGCTCTGGCGCTACCCTACTCCGCGCATCCAGCGTTGGCGCAGGCTGACCAGAATGCGACCGTGCAGTTGCTGGGCCGAGCGCACACCCTGGAGGTGCGCGGCCGCATGGATATGGCCAAGCAGCTGTGGCAGCAGGTGCTGTACGTCGATCCCAACAACACTGAAGCGCTGGCCGGCATGGCTCGCGCCGCGAAGCTGGAAGGCAAGAGCGACGACGCTGCCAAGTATGAAGCGCAGATCCGCGCGATCAATCCGAATGATCCGAACCTGCAGCGGCTCTCCAATGTGAACTCGGCCGGTGGCACCACCACGGAGTTGCAGGAGGCTGGCCGGCTGGCGCAGGCTGGGCAATACGCGCAGGCGATGAGCATCATGCGGCAGGTCTATGGCAACACGCCACCGCCGGGAGATCCCGCGCTGGCGTACTACCAGACCGAGGCTGCGACCGAGGAAGGCCGTCCGCATGCGATTGCAGGTCTTCGCGCGCTGGTGGACAAGTATCCCCAGGACTCGCGGTATCAGATCGCGCTGGGCAAGATCCTGACCTACAACCCGCGCACGCGTCCGGAAGGCCGCAAGCTGCTGGCCAGGCATCCGAACGACGCTGATGCGCAGGAAGCTCTGCGGCAGTCGCTGATCTGGGATGCGCAGAATCCCAACACCGCTCCCGACATCCGCGCGTACCTTACGCACCATCCCGACCAGCAGCTGCAGAGCGCGCTGGAGCAGCAGAAGGCGCAGCAGGCCGCGGCTCGCAAGGCATCACCCAGTGGACCTCCGGCGCGTGTGCAGACCCCCGAGGAGAAGGCCGCCCAGCAGGCTGTCGTCGCACGCAATGCGGAAGAGAAGGCGGCGTTCGCCTCGCTGAATGGCCATCGCACCTCCGAGGCTGAGGAGCGCTTCAAGGCGCTGCTGGCGAAGAACCCGCAGAACCGCCAGGCGCTCGCCGGCATGGGCTATGTGCGCATGCAGCAGTCGAACTTCGGTGGAGCGATCAGCTACCTGGAGCAGGCGCAGCAGGGCGGACTCAAGGATCCCGCAGTAGAGAAGGCGCTGACCGACTCACGCTTCTACTACACGATGCAGACTGCCACCGCGGCACTGAACCAGAACGACCTCAAGACCGCGCAGGCCCAGTTCCAGTCCGCGCTGAGCATGCGTCCGAACGATCCGACGGCGCTTGAAGGCCTGGGCGGCACACTGCTGAAGGCGCAGCAGCCGCAGGCGGCGCTTCCGGTCTATACGCAATTCCTCAAGGCAGCTCCGGGAGATCGTGCCGCGTGGCGCGGGCTGCTGATGGCGCAGTATGGCGCAGGCAGGTACAGCGACGCGCTCGCGACCGATCAGCGCGTTCCTGCGAAGCTGCGCACCGAGCTGATGCATGATCCGGACTACCTCCGCACGCTGGCCTCGGTGTACATGGCGATGGGCCGCGATGCCGATGCACAGCGCGTGCTGAAGGCTGCGCTGGACCTGCCGTTTCCGGCGGGGGCGCGCGGGTTGAAGTCCGATGTCGAGATGCAGTACGCGTCTCTTCTCGCTGCGGCAGGACATAACGATCAGGCTGCAGGGCTCTATCGCCAGGTGCTCGCCGGCGATTCGACCAACACGACTGCGTGGGAGGGCCTGGTCGAGACGCTGCATGCGCAGGGCAGCGATGCTGACGCGTTCCAGGCTATCCAGACGATGCCGGCCTCGAACTACTCGGCTGCGCTGCAGGAGCCGGGCTTCGTCACGACGACGGCGGCGGTCTTTCAGGCGCAGGGGCATGATGACCTCGCGCAGGCGCTGCTGGAGAAGTTCCTGGCCAAGCAGCAGCTGGAGACCAAGAAGCCATTCGTTCCGGCGGAAGTTCAGCTCGCGGGTCTCTATCTGAAGCATGGCGACGCTGCTCGTGCCTTCCCGCTGTACGAGGCGATGATCCAGGCGAACCCCGACAGCAGCGATGCGTGGAAGGGTCTGCTGAGCGCGCTGCACGAGACCAAGCGCGATACAGATGCCATCGCTGAGCTGCAGCAGATTCCGGCTGCCACGCGTGCGCAGCTGGAGCAGGATCCCAGCTACCTCGAGATCGTTGCGGGCGTCTATGCCGGGGCCGGCCAGGCGCAGACCGCGCAGGCTTTTCTGGATCGCGCGGAAGAGCACTATGCGAGCTCACACCTCGCCCCGCCGCCCAGCATTGCGATCCAGACCGCGTGGATCCAGTACAACGCCGGTGATGACCGTGGACTTTACCTGCAGCTGATGGCGCTGGGTAGCCGCAAGGATCTTAGCGACGACCAGCGCATGACGGTGCAGACGATCTGGACGCAGTGGGCGGTGCGCCGCGCCAACTCTGCCTCCGAGCGTGGAGACTATCGCCGGGCCATTGCGATCCTGAATGCCGCCGCCCGGGCATTCCCAGGGAATCCGGCCGTGACCAAGGCGCTGGCGACGGGCTATGCAGCCGCTGGCATGCCGAAGGAAGCGGTCACCATCTTCCGGGCGCAGGACCTTACCACCGCGAGCGCAGATGACTACAAGGCAGCCGCAGGAGCCGCGCTTTCGGCGAACGATCTGAAGGATGCCGAAGTCTGGCTGCGCTTCGGACTCGAGCAGTATCCGCGCGACCCGCAGATGCTGAACCTCGCAGGCAAGTTCGAATCGCAGCGTGGCGACGCGAACCGCGCGGCCGAGTACTATCGCGCTGCGCTGAAGCTGATGCCCCAGGGCGATCCTGGGATGGAGCTGGCTGGCGAGCTGCATCAACCGATGCCGGTGATGACTCATCCGGCAAAGGAAGGTCAGCCTGCCGATCTCGCGACGCTGCTCGGCCAGCCCGATACGCTTCCTGGCGGAAGCCGTCCGCAGCCATATCTGCCCAGCTACAACGGCTCGAACAATGCGCCGGTGCAGTTGAAGAACAGCGTTCCTGGCGACTATGCTCCGGGTCCGTATGGTGGTGGTCCGCTGCCGGGCTCAACGATGCCTGCGAATCCGCCGACTTATGCTCCGAACCAGAGTTCCGCTCAGCCGCGCCTGAAGGATTACCTTCCGCCACAGTCGCGGGTGATGGACCCGGCTGTTCTCGGAGGCGTGCGCTTCGTGGTCGGCGACGCAGATGCGGTACAGCTTGCTTCCAATCGTGGCGACGATACTCCGCGACTCACATACCTCGGCAACAGCCATGCCGGTAACGCGCAGATGGTCTCGGCGCGCTTTGTCGCACCGCAGCAGGGCACGACGGCGGATGGCACGCCGATCGTGAACTACGCTCCGGTGGCTCGCCGCAAGGCGGCTCCGCAGGCGACTTCTGGATCAACCAATTCCGGAACAGCAAACGCGCAGGTCCCGCAGCCCGCGCAGCAGCCTGCGGATCAGGACATGGATGCGGCAGCTCTGCGCGCGGCGGCGATCAAGGCGAACCAGTCCTCCGGCAATGCCGCGATGACTGGTGTCAGCCGTCCTCCCAGCGACACGTATGACGTTCCGGCCGAGCAGGCTCCGGCAGCGAAGATCACGGGTGCGCAGTACGCTCCAGGTCAGGGCTCGCAGGGTATGCCTTCGCAGAGCGCGAATCCTTACGGTAATGGCTCGGGACTGCAGCAGCAGTATCCTCAACCGCACACGCGCGGAACGCTTCCCGCGACTTCGAGCACAGGTAGCGCCACGGGCTCTACCGCTTCGCATCGTCGCGTCCACCAGAGCAGCGCGGAGTCGGCACCGCGGGAGTCCGCTCCGGTGCCGCAGACCGCGCCGCAGCCTCCGCTTGTCTACCCGGGATCGTCCGAGCCGCTGACGAATCCGGGTCTGCCGACTGCGGGCACAGCGGTGAACCTCGGCCAGCCTCCCAGCGACTACCAGCTGCAGATGCAGCAGGTCCCGCCGCTGCGTGGTTACTACGATCCGCGCATCGATCCGACGGCGCCGCTGTCGGCGCGTCAGCAGACCGAGCTTGATCTCGCCAGCATTGAAGGCAGCTACAGCGCCTGGGTGGGTGGCAGCGTGATTGGACGCTACCGCAGTGGCACGCCGGGCATCGATCGCCTCGCAGCGCTGACTGCGCCGTTTGAGTACTCGGTCGTGCTGGACAACGCGGTGCGCTTCACCTTCGTGGGCACGCCGGTGTTTCTGAACTCCGGTCAGCTGGATACGCAGGGCGGAACGCTGACGCCCTATGTGCCGCTGCTGGGTTCGCTCTTCGGCAGCGCGACCAACAATCCGCAGCAGCAATTCGCAGCGGGTGTGGGCGGTGAGGTCCAGGTCGCGACGAATACCTTTGCCGGGGCTGTGGGCGTGACTCCTTTCCAGTTCCTGGTGACGAATGTGATCGGGCGTGGACGCTGGCGTCCCGCGAATGGTCACTTCACGTTCTTCGGTGGCCGCGATGCCATTGATGAGACGCAGCTCTCCTATGCTGGCCTGCGCGACCCCGCTTCGGTCTCTACCATCTATCCCGGCAATGTGTGGGGTGGCGTGGTGCAGTCGAGCGGCGGTGTCCGCATCGACGCCGGCAATGAGAAGTCGGGCATCTATGGCGTCATTGAAGGCGGCAAGCTGACCGGCTATCACGTGCTGGACAACACCAAGGTCGATGGCACGTTCGGAGCGTACTTCCGGGTGAAGGATTGGCCGGAGTACGGTTCGCTGAACATTGGCGGCCTGTTCTACGGCATGCACTTCCAGCACAACGAGCGGGCGGAGACTTACGGCCTGGGCGGATACTTCTCACCCAACGCGTATTTCCTCGCCGGCGTGCCGGTAAGCTTCCGCGGCCACTACCAGCAGAACCTGCACTACGTGGTCAATGCCAGCGTGGGTGTGCAGAGCTTCCAGGAGAACAGCGCGACGTACTTCCCGCTGGATCCGGCGCTGCAGGCTTCGGCCATCACGGCGTGCGTGAACTTCACGGGCAGCACGGTAGCGGTAATCAACCGCAACTGCGGCTTCCAGCCGAACAATGCGAATACCGGGCTGAATTTCTCGGTGGATACGGAGCTCTCGTATCACGTGACGGACCACTGGTTCGTGGGCGGCTTCCTGAGCGCGAACAACACGAACAACTACAACACGGTGCAGGGCGGCTTCTTCGTGCGGTACTTGTTCCGTCCGCAGTACGAGACGCCGCAGGGCCCGACCGGCCTCTTCCCGGTGGAAGGCCTGCGACCGCTGCGTGTGCCGTAGGGAGTTCGCTAACCTCCGACGATCATCCATAGCCCGCACGTCTTCCGGCGCGCGGGCTATTTCGCGTTTCCCGTAAGCGGCTGATATCCCGCCAGTAAAGTCTGAGGGAATTTCCTCAGCTGCATCTTGTCAAGATGCAGGCTCAACGGTATAACCCTTGCAACACCCCAGTTCCAGTGACGCTGTCCTGAGCTCCGTGTGGAGCTCTTTCATGGCATTTGGCTTGTCTGCGGTGGGAGGAGATGCCGGAGATGGAGCGGGCCCGTGCAGAGCAGTGTTGCCGTCGTATGACGGTCGGGGACAGAGCAATGAGGCAGGCGGCAACAGTCCTTGTCTGGGCGGTGGCGGTCATGGCGGCGGGTGCGCCGGCGGCCTGGGCGCGTGGCATCTTCGGCTCACCGGCGCCGGTACCGGACTGGGTGCGCGAGGCGGCGAAGCAGACGCTGCCTTCCTACCCGAAGACTACCAAGGCGGTGGTGCTTTTCGAAGACACGACGTACACCGTCGGGGCCAACGGCCAGGCCGTCGAGCACGTGCGTCGCGTGGTGAAGATCCTGCGTCCTCAGGGACGCGACTATGGCTATCCGATCGTGTACTTCGACAAGGATTCCAAGGTGCTCTCGATGCATGTGTGGAGCATCGATGCGGCCGGCCACGAGTACTCGCTCAAGGACAACGAGATTTCCGAGATTGGCCACCCAGGCGAGGGCGGCCAGCTTTACGACGACGAGCGCGCGAAGGTTGCCGACCCTCCGGGCCGCGATCCCGGCGGCATTGTGGCCTACGAGTACGAGGAGCGCGAGCATCCCTACGTCGCCGAGACCAACTGGGTCTTCCAGGATGAGCTGCCGCGTGTGCGGCAGCAGTTCACGCTGGTGCTTCCGGCGGGGTATAGCTACAACACCACGTGGGCGAACCATACGAAGGTGGATGCAGCGGACCTTGAAGGCAAGGGCTACCGCTGGGAGATGAAGGATGTCGCGGGGATCGACCTGGACGATGTTCCGATGTCGCCTTCGACCTCCGCACTGGCAGCGCGCATGACGGTGCACTACTCGGGCCCGGGGCTGGCGGAGCCGCAGGATGGCACCTGGCAGGGTGTGGGCCTATGGTACGAGGGGCTTTCTCGCGACCGCATGCAGCCGAATGCGGACATCACCGCGAAGGCGCAGTCGTTGATCGCGGGCAAGACGGACTTCTACGACAAGGCGGAAGCCATCGGGGAGTTCGTGCAGAAGCAGATTCGCTACTTCGTCATCGAGATGGGCATCGGCGGGGACCAGCCACACTTCGCCTCGGATATCTACAAGGGCCGCTACGGCGACTGCAAGGATAAGGCCACGCTGCTGGGCTCAATGCTCACGAGCGTGGGGATGAAGAGCGACATCGTGCTGGTGGATACGCACCGTGGCGCGGTGAACCCGCAGAACCCTTCGCGATGGGGAAACCATGCAATTGCGGCCATCGAAGTTCCGGCGGGCTATGAGTCGCCCAAGCTGCACAGTGTCGTGACGGCGAAGTCCGGCAAGCGATACCTCATCTTCGATCCCACCTGGTCGGATACGCCCTTCGGGCAGGTGGAGGACGACCTGCAGGGGAGCTACGGTCTCATCGTCGAAGGCAAGAACAGCGAGCTGGTGCAGATCCCAGTGGTCGACCCGGAGTTCAACACGATCCGCCGGACGGCCAGCTTCACGCTGGCGCCGGACGGCACGCTGAAGGGGCAGGTGACGGACCGGCGCTTCGGCGACATCGCCTCCAACCGCCGACAAGCGGTGACCCACAACGAGGGCGCCAAGCAGCAGCAGTACATGGACCGCACTGTCGCTCACGACTTTGCGGCGGCATCGCTCACGGAGCTCAAGTTTGAGAACGTCGACGCACTGGACAAGGACCTCACGACGAGCTTCCAGCTGACGGCGACGCACTTTGCTACCACCACAGGACCGCTGCTGATGGTGCGGCCGCGGGTCTTTGGCGAGTATGCGCCGGGTGTCGATCGCAAGGCCCGCACGGTGCCCATCGACCTGGGAACGGCGATGCAGGCGAGCGATAGCTTCGACATTGAGCTGCCGGAAGGGTATGCGGTCGATGAGCTGCCGGACCCGGTCAAGGCCGACTTTGGCTTTGCCAGCTACGAGAGCAAGACCGTGCTCAACGGACGTGTGCTGCACTATGCGCGCACGTACACGGTGCGCCAGGTGCAGGTGCCGGCGGAGAAGTACGACGACCTTCGCAAGCTCTCCGGGATCATCGCAGCGGATGAAGATAGTCGAGCGGTGTTGAAGCGGTCGCATTAGTCGCAGATGGCCGCTGGCCAGAGCATCGTGCCAACGCAGTTCAGTAGAGAAGGAGTGGGAACAATGTACGCAGCGTCCACGCATGCAGCCAGGGATCAACGCAACAACAAGGCAGGGCGTCGGGGCGGAAGGACCGGAGTGAGCCGGGCCGGCCTCGTATTCTGCGCGGGGATGATGCTTGCCGTTCTTGCGCCCGCTGCCTTCGCCGACAACTTTACGGCCCCGACGAAGGAAGAGCTAGAGATGAAGTCGCTGCCGGACTATCCGAACGCACCTGCGGTCGTGCTCTTCCGGGAAGAGGTGACCAAGGACGACCTGCATGTCGTGCAGCACTACGAACGCATCAAGGTCCTGACGGAAGAAGGCAAGAAGTACGCCAACGTCGAACTGGCGTATGTCAGCTCGCGCGAGTCGGGGTTCTACTACGAGGGTGATGACAAGACGGCCGACAGCATCATGGGCCGGACCATCCATCCTGATGGCACGATCATCCCTTTCACCGGCAAGCCCTACCTGAAGGTGATGGAGAGCACGAAGAATTACAAGCTGCAGGAGAAGGTCTTTACGCTGCCAGATGTCGAGGTAGGAAGCATCATCGAATACCGCTATGCGACGCGCATCAACGATAGCTCCTACGAATCGCCGCACTGGATGCTGCAGGGCGATCTGTTCGTGAAGAAGGCGCACTATGCCTGGTATCCGACGTCGAAGGATCTGGTGGACGGAGAGAATGGCGCCCACATCAACTCCATCGCGTGGTTTCCCATCCTGCGAAATCAAGACAACTTCCAGCACCGTGATCTGCCTGGAGGAGGCCACCAATATGAACTTACGGTGGCCGACGTGCCGCCTATCCCGAAGGAGGAGTTCATGCCTCCGACGCGCTATTACACGCTTCGCATGCTGTTCAGTTTCACGGAGTATCGTTCGGGCGATGACTTCTGGAAGGACCAGGCCAAGCGCTGGTCCAAGAAAGTGAACAGCTTCACCGGGCCGAACAGCGACCTGCGTAGCGCGACGGAGAAAGTGGTTGCCGGAGCCAAGACGGATGACGAGAAGCTTCGCCGCATCTATGCCGAGGTAATGTCGCTCGAGAATACGAGCTTCACTCGCGAGCGCGAGGAGCGCGAGGAAAAGGCCAACGGAGTTGGAAAGACCAACAATGCGTCCGACGTGCTGGCGCACAAGCGCGGATCGCCGTGGCAGCTTACTGAGCTCTTTATCGGCATGACGCGTGCAGCGGGACTGCAAGCTTACGCCGTGTGGGTACCGGACAGGTCCATCGAGCTGGTGACCAAGGGCTGGCTCAGCACGTCGCAGTTCGATGACCTGGTCGCGGTGGTCAAGGTCGACGGGAAGGATGTTTTCTTCGACCCGGGCTCGCGTTATGAGCCTTATGGCCGGCTCGCCTGGCAGCATACCTTTCTGCCTCTGGCGCTGCGTCAGACCGAGGGAGGCACTGACTGGACCACGACCCCGGGCGACGCCTATCCGGCGAACTCGGTCCAGCGTGTCGCGAACCTGACTATGGATGAGAGCGGCGCCGTGACTGGTTCGATCAACCTGACCTTCAGCGGAGAACCGGGGGTGCATTGGCGTCAGGCAGCGCTTCGCGGCGATGACGAGAGCGTCCGCAAGCAGCTGGAGGATTCACTGCAGGAGATGCTGCCGAAGACCCTGGAGGTGAAGGTCGCCACCATCTCGCCGATGGACGACTATGAGAAGCCGCTGGCGGTCAAGTTCACCACCACGGGCTCGCTTGGAACGATGACCGGGAAGCGCGTGGTGCTTCCGGTCGACCTGTTCACGGTGGGCAGCTCGGCGACGTTCCCGCACGAGAAGCGTGAGGCCGCGGTGTACTTCCATTACGCTTCGGTCACCCGCGATGCTCTGCGCATCAATCTTCCGCCGACGCTCACTCCGGAGGCGCTGCCGGAGGGCACCAAGTTCACCATGGCCGATGAGGGCGGCTATGTTTTGAACATTACCTCCGGCCCCAACCAGTTCACGACGCGCCGGGATATGGCCCTGAACAGCATCCTGGTGCTTCCTGCGGATTATCCCAAGCTGCGCACGTTCTACTCGCAGTTCGAGGCCAAAGACCAGGAGAGCGTCGTATTGAAGCCAGCGCCGCAGAATGCCTCCTCCACGACACCGGCAGCGCCCGCGGGCAAATCGCAGTAAGGCTGAGATGGTCTGTTGCGCGTCAGCATGGACGTCATGGACGAAAGCGGCAAACCTTCACCGTGCCGTTGTCGTAGGGGCAGGGAGCGGCAGTTTGCGCGCTGGAGCTTAGCACCAGCCAGTCGGGAGCGAAGGGCCGCAGCCTTTCCTCACGCTGCACTGGTGTCAGGCGGCTCAGGTCGCGCTGGGCTTCCGCTGCGGGAAGCCATAGCGGCGCAAGCGAAGGCTGGTTTGCAGCCTCGCCGCCGTCCTTCGAGAAGTCGGGCAGCGAGCTGTGCAGGCTGATGGCGCGGAAGTTCTGCGCGTCTTCGCCATTGGCATTCACGTAGCGTGCGTCGAGCGCGAAGAGCGCGTCCGGGGGCGTATGGTTTCGCGACCAGAGGAAGGCTTGCACCCAGGGGTTAGGGTTGTCGCGCCCGGGAAACTCAACATGGGGCGAGCCGGGGAAGGTCGCCCGCTGCGCGACGAAGAAGATGGCCGCCGACAGCAGGACGAGGCCGAACGGAAGGGTCCGCAGTGTCTTGCGGGCGATGGCAGACTCCTGCCGTGAGGCTTTGGCCTCTGCCGCCAGAACAGCTCCAGCTCCAAGCAGCAGGGGCAGCAGGGCATACACGATCCAGAGCACTCGCAGCGGCTGCAGGCGCGCCACGGGATGGGACGCGAAGTGTTCCTGCGCGCAGCAGAGTTCGACGGCAAGCGCACAAGCCAACAGAGCCAGCGTGGCGCGGGCGAGGAGAGCGGTTGCGGGTTTGAATCCGCTCGGGCGAAGCGTTGCGAACGCTGCCAGGATGAGCGCGGGGGCGGCAATCCCGACAAGCTCGTACCCGTGCCATTGCGAGAGGAACCAGTAGTAGCGGCTGGCATCCACCGCACGCGCCGCCGCAGAAGCGTGGCCCGCGGTGAGCTGCAGGGCAATGGCCGCGAGCAGGGCAATGCCGGCTGTGACCGTCATGCTCAAGGCGGCACGAGGCCGACGCACGAGCCGCAACATGATTACGAGTCCTAGGGCATACGCGGCCATCAGCGGATGAAAGCCGAACGCCACCGCGAGCGATAACGCGCAGAGCCAGGCAGAGCGCTTTGTGCTTTGCAGACGCCACGGGGCTAGTTGATCCATCGGATGCGCTGGATCCAGGGCAAGCGCTACTGCGAAGAGCGCGAAGGGCGCACAGAAGCTGCGCGCGGTGAGATAGGGATCGATGAGCAGCAGCGACGTGCCGGCGACGGGCAGCGTGGCCCAAGTCGCAAGCAGGGCAACGCCGGTGAGTTGCGCTCGCTGATCTGCGGTGATGCGTCGCAGCAGCGCCAGGCCTGCGGTGAGCGTGAGTGCGAGCGTGGCGATGTCCAGCGCCAGCAGGCTCCAGGGGAGCGGCACGTGCAGGCGAACGAGGTCTGCGAGCAGCGGCTCGAACAGCGAGGTGCGCAGGGGCTCAACGATGAAGTCGCGATAGTGAGGATAGAGTGTAGAGTCGACCCGCAGCAGCACGCGTGTCAGGTACATGCCACCATCTTCGGCGTAGGGATGCCAGCCGGCGACGGCGAAGGAAAGCATTGTCAATGCGGCGATGACCGCGGTCCATCGAGTCCGGGACCAAGGCGCCTGCGACGACGGATGTGAGGCCGCGCTGTGCGAACGGTTGGTAGGCTTTGCAGCGAGGAGAACCGCCATCTCCACCACTCTACGCGTTGCACGGACACCAGGCGCAGTCCCCGCCGTTGGCTCGACGAGACGATACAATAGGCGAGGTTGAGACCTATGCCGATTTGCTCAAACAGCGCGTCGTTCCTTCGGATACCCACCAGCAGCGCCATGCGGTTCAGCAGCGCTTCGGAGTGCGGGCGTTGACGCGAGAGAGCCGGCTGAACCTATTCAAGATGCTCCCCGGGCTTGCGATCAGCGCCGGATTCATCTGGTGGACCTATATCCGCATCGGCCCGAACGGAAAGCGTGGGTTCGATGCCGAGACCTTTCACCAGCTGCGGCTGGTGGCTCCTGTGTGGCTTCTGGGCGTGCTGGTGTTCAGCGTGCTGGGCTATGGCACGCGTTGTTATCGTAGCTACGCGATGCTGAAGAGCACGGGAGCCAAGTTTAGCGTGTGCGCTCGCGTCTTCATGACGTCGCTGGCCGCCAACAATGTGCTTCCCTTGCGCATCGGCGACGTGATGCGCATCTTCAGCTATGCGGAGGATGTGAACGCGACGCCGTCGATGGTACTGAGCACGGTCATCCTGGAGAAGCTGCTGGATGTGTTCTCGCTGGCGGTGCTATTCGTGGGCACGCTGCAGTTTGGCGGCGGCGTCTCCGGCCACATGCGGACGCTGGCCGAAGGCGGCATGATCCTTTCGACCGTGGGCCTGCTGGTGATGGTCTTTGGCGCGCGTGTGATTGAGCCGCTGCTGGAGAAGATCTTTGCGAACACGCAGAACAAGCTGCTGAAGAAGCTGGAGCACTGGCTGCTGCTGGCCATCGATTGCATGCGGCAGATTGGCGTCGTCGGCTCGCTGATGCTGGTGGTCTACAGCTTTATCGCGTGGGCCTTCGAGTGCTTCATGTATGTCGCGTTGGCGAAAGCTATCGGCCTGCACACGGATGTGGTGGGGCCATGGCAGGCGACGGCGGAGGCGAACTTATCGTTCCTGATTCCAAGCTCGCCTGGCGGGATTGGGCCATTCGAGCTGGCGTGCAAGGATGCGATGACGCGGCATGGAGCAACGCCGGAGGCCGCAGCGCTGTATGCTCCGCTGGTGCATCTATGGCTCATCGTGGTAATTACGGCTGTGGGTGGAGGCATGTTCTTCGCAAACCGCGTGCATCAGGCTCGACGCAAGCCGCTGCTCGAAGAGATTGAGACGCTGCCGGGAACGCTGCCTTAAGGCAGTGAATAGTGATCATTGAATAGTTAGTAATGAAGAACGGCGCGGCTTACGGAGATCTCCGTACATGATGCCCGCTGTCGAGAGAATGTATGTATCGCAAGCTGCAACAAAGTATTCAGACGAAGATTCAGTCGCTTCTCGTAGAGCGCTATGGCGTGGAGCTGGCGGCGCTGGCCGTCGAGCTGCCACCCAAGATCGAGTTCGGCGAGATGGCGCTGCCTATTGCCTTCGAACTCGCCAAGCGGTTGAAGAAAGCTCCGCGTGTGATCGCGCTGGAGATCGCTCCGCTGCTCTCCGAGATTGAGGGCGTGGCGAGCGTTGACGTTGCGGGCGCGGGGTATCTCAACCTGAAGCTCGATCGCGGGGATGTTGTACGGCGCATGGCTGCCGATGAACATGCGGCCGTTGGCGGTGGCGGGTTCCGGCTCGTCGAGCACACCAGTATCAATCCCAACAAGGCCGCGCACGTGGGCCACCTGCGCAACGCGATCCTCGGCGACAGCTTCGCACGCATGCTGAGGCGCGACGAGTACAAGCGGGGTTGGGAGATCGGCGTTCAGAACTACATCGACAACACGGGCGTGCAGGTCGCGGACATTGTTGTGGCCGTCACTGTGCTTGAGGGCATGGACCTCGATCGCGTGAACGAGTGGATGGAGGAGCTGTTCGAGAGCAACCAGCGACTGGACTATGCGTGCTGGGACCTCTATGCGCACGTGTCGCAGTGGTACGACTCCGATTCGGCGCTTGCCCCTGAGCGCAAGAAGCTGCGGCTGGAGACGCTGCACAAGATCGAAGAAGGCAACAACGACACGGCTACGATTGCCGATCTGATTGCGACGGGCGTGTTGCGCAGGCATCTCGAGACGATGGAGCGGCTGGGCATCGAGTACGACTTCCTTCCGCGGGAGAGTGAGATCCTGCACCTCGACTTCTGGAACACGGCGCGCGAGCTGATGATCGCGAAGGGCGTGCTGTACTTCGAGAGCGAAGGCAAGAACAAGGGCTGCTGGGTGATGCGCCGCGCGGGCGTTGTGCCGGCGGGGATTGCCGAAGGCCCGGGGCCGGAGGTCAATGCGGAGCTTGAAGCGGCGCAGGGACCGGATGAGGATGCGAAGATCCTGGTGCGGTCGAGCGGAACGGTGACGTATGTGGGCAAGGACATTGCGTATCACCTATGGAAGTTCGGGCTGTTGGGGAAGGACTTCTTCTACGCTCCGTTCCATGAGTACGCGACGCATATGTGCTGGACCTCGACGGATAAGCCTACGGGGCAGCTGCCGGATGGTAAGGGCTTCGGGCACGCGGATGCGATCTACAACGTCATCGACTCGCGCCAGGACGATCCGCAGGCGCAGGTGAAGGAAGCGCTGCGCGGGCTTGGCTATGAGGCGGCAAGTGAGCGCTACACGCACCTGAACTACGCCTTCGTGGGCCTCACCGCACGCACGGCGGAAGAGCTTGGCTACACGCTGACCGAGGAAGAGCAGGCGAAGAACTTTATCGAGGTGAGCGGGCGCAAGGGCTTCGGCGTGAAGGCTGATGATCTCATCGACCGCATGATTGCAGCGGCTCGCACCGAAGTGGACAATCGGCATCCTGAGCTCGAGGAGACGGAGCGCGCGGAGATTGCGAAGACGATTGGTGTCGGCGCGCTGCGGTTCTTCCTGCTTCGCTTCACGCGCACCACGCTCATTGCCTTCGACTTCAAGGATGCGTTGAGCTTCGATGGCGAGACCGGCCCTTATGCGCAGTATGCGGCGGTGCGTGCAGCGAACATCTTCCGCAAGGCTGGCGTCGAGGCCGAGACCGCGCTTGCGGCCGTGCAGACCGGCGACTTCGCCTCACTGCTCACGACCGAAGAAGGGACGAGTGTGTGGGAGGTGTGGCTGTCGGCGTCGCGGCTCTCCACGGTGCTGGAGCAGGCCATCGCGGCGGCGGAGCCTGCGATCCTGGCGCGGTATGCGTTCCAATTGGCGCAGCAGTTCAATAACTTCTACCATCGGCACCACATCCTGACGGAGACGGATGAGGCGCGCAAGACGCTGCTGCTGGCGACGGCGGCGGTGGCCCGGCGCGAGCTGGTGCGGGTGCTTGGCTGGCTGGGGATCGGCGTTCCGAGCGCGATGTAGGGGTGGTTTTCTCCACCCTTTCCACAGTGGTGCACAGGGCGTGCGGTAGGCTGTTGTCCTTCCTGATTCTCCCGGAACGAGGGTGCGATGCGGCAAGCAGTGATGACGGCAGGTGTGGCGTTGGTGCTTGGGGTTGGCGGCGTGGCCCAGACTCCGGATGCGGGACCGGCGCCAGCGCCGAGTGGCGTCGAGGTTCGCGGCGATGGTCATTGCCCGGCGGTGAAGGCGGGCGATGTCGTGCACTACTCGCTGACGCTCGACGGCGCGGATGAGGCGCAGTCGGTCTATGCCGACCTGCAGTTGCGCTCGCGCGGTGCGATGAAAGAGAGCGATCTTCCTCTGCCGGGCTCGGGTGCGATTGGCGGCGGCGGCGCGGGCTCGCGCGATGCACAGTGGGGCAAGGTGTATCACTTTGCCTTCACGGTTCCGTCGGGCGCGGACTCGGGGATCTATCACGCGCAGGGCGTGATGGTGACGGTGCGCGATGCTGCCGGTCCACTGGACGCCGGGCTGGATAAGAAGGCGCGCGAGCGTGTGCATCGCTTCTGCCTGGCGGTGCTGGGTAAGGGGATCGGTGATGGGTTCCCGGTGGTGACTGACTTCAAGGGTGGGCCGATCGATCGGAAGTAGCTCGCAGGCCAGCTATAGCAGCTTAGGAACGATCTCGGTTGCGGTGCCGAGGAGGATTTCGTCGAAGCTGGCGGCGTTCAGGGGTTCTTCGGGGCCGATGTAGATGGTTTGGGCCTTCTTCCGTCTGGCTACCGAGACGAAGCCGGCGGCGGGGTAGACGTTGCCGGAGGTTCCGATGACCAGCAGGTGGGTGGCGCGGTCGAGCTCGGCGTAGATGGCGTCGAGGTCGAGGGGGATCTCGCCGAACCAGACGATGTGGGGGCGGATGGCGCTGCCGCAATGGTCGCAGGTGGGTAGAGCGGTCGCGTCTTCGTAGAGGTTGGTGTCGGGGAAGGGCTGGTTGCAGTCGACGCAACGGGACTCGAAGAGCTGGCCGTGCATGTGGTGGAGGTGCTTCGAGCCGGCGCGTTCGTGGAGGTCGTCGACGTTCTGGGTGCAGAGGTAGAAGCGGTTGGTCATGCGCCGCTCGAGTTCGGCGAGGGCGCGGTGGGCGGCGTTGGGTTGGGCGGCGACGGCGTCGCGGCGGCGCTGGGAGTAAAAGCGCCAGACGAGGGCGGGGTCGCGGTCCCAGGCTTCGGGGGTGGCTACGTCTTCGACGCGGTGGTTCATCCACAAGCCGTCGGACGCGCGGAAGGTGGCGAGGCCGGACTCGGCGGAGATTCCTGCGCCGGTGAGGACGAAGAGACGGTCGGTTTCGTTGAAGCGCATGGTGGTACCCCCCTCCCCCCTTTTTGCTCAAGTGTTCATTCGAGATACTTTAGGGGTGGACCTCAGTAGGGAGGTTCTCCGTGGTCCGTTCTCCGTTGTCCGGGAAATGCGAACGCCCGGCTGGGCCGGGCGGTGGTTGTTTGCTCTGTCTTCATTGTATTGGGGGTGTCAAGAGGGGATCAGTGACATCCGCGGAGGAGCAGGAACCACACGAGGGACAGGAGGATCGATCCAATGAGGCCTATGACGAGGATGGGGCTTCGCGGCGATGCGGCGGCGGCGGTATGGGTGTTCTGGCGCGGCGCTTCGGGGTTGTAGCGGATGGGAAAGAGGGTGTTTTGCGGGATGGCTTTGTCGGAGGCGAACTCGGCGGTGTGAAGCTCTCCGGCGGCCCAGTAGTTATAGGTGATCTGGAAGTGGCGGGAGGGCAGACCGAAGGCCATGGCGCGGCCGGCTCCGGCGTCGTACCGGCAGGCGGTGACGGTGGCGATGGCTTCGGGCCATTGAGGATTGGGTGGTTCGGGCATGGCTAGGACTGGAGTATGGCTTGGACGGTTTCGACGGGGATGGGCATGCGGCGAGTGTACGCGAGCGATGTCAGGGCGCAGGTGGGCTAACTGCAAGGGCAAAGGCAGAAGCAGATCCCCTTCGGGGATGACAACCAAGAAGGGCAAGATCCAGAAATGGCCGGAGGGTTGAGGCCGAATAAGCCCCTTCGGGGTTCTTCGGCTGCTCAGGATGACGAGCCCTACGCGTCGGCGTTCTGCGGGCCCACATCTCTTCGAGATATGGGGCACCCGGCAGGATCGTAGCGAAGAAGATCGTGATCGAGTTTTGAGGTTGGAGCTTGGAGCTGCGAGTTTTGACAACCTCCGTGGGGACCCACGTCTCAGAGGCGAGACGTGGGGCACCCGGAGAGTTGTTATTTCGCGTAGTTGCGGACCCATTCGGCGATGGAGCGGACGGCGATGCCGGTGGGGCCTTTGGATTGCCAGGGTTTCTGGTCGTCCATCCAGGCGGTTCCGGCGATGTCGAGGTGGATCCATTTCGCGCCTTCGACGAATTCCTTGAGGAACATGGCGGCTGTGATGGCTCCGCCGTAGCGGCTGCCGCCGGTGTTCATGATGTCGGCGATCTGGCTCTTGATCTGGTCGCGGTAGTCGTCGGTGCAGGGCATGCGCCAGTACTTTTCGCCGGTGGTAGGGGTGATGTCGAGGAAGCGCTGGGCGGTTTCGTCGTCGTTGGAGAAGAGGCCGGCGTTGAGCAGGCCGAGCGCGACGCCGATGGCTCCGGTGAGGGTGGCGGCGTTGACGAGGTGGGTGGCCCCGAGGGTTTGCGCGTAGTGGAGGCCGTCGGCGAGCACGAGGCGGCCTTCGGCGTCGGTGTTCATGATCTCGATGGTCTTACCGGACATGGCGGTGATAACGTCGCCGGGTTTGAAGGCTTTGCCGTCGGGCATGTTCTCGCAGGAGCAGATGACGCTGATGACGCGGACGGCGGGTTTGAGCAGAGCGATGGAGCGCATCGCTCCCAGCATGGCCGCGGCGCCGCCCATGTCGTACTTCATCTTGTCCATGTTTTCGGCGGGCTTGATGGAGATGCCGCCGGTGTCGAACGTGATGCCCTTGCCGACGAGGCCGAAGACGGGTGCGCCTTCCGCGGGGGCTGTGGGCGGCTCGTACTTGAGGACGATGAGGGCAGGCGGCTGCTCGGAGCCTTGGGTGACGGCGGCGAAGGCTCCCATCTTGAGCTCGAGGATCTTGTCGATGCCGAAGACCTCGCAGGAAAGGCCGACTTCGTCGGACATGGCCTTGGCGCGGCGGCCTAGCTCGGTGGGGGTGAGGATGTTGCCGGGCTCGTTGACGAGGGTGCGGGCGAAGTTCTGGCTGACGCCATAGATGTTGCCCTGGTCGAAGCCCGTTTTGATCCAGCGGCGCTGCTCCTCGTCGGTCTCGGTGGAGAGGAGGGTGACGAGATCGACGCTGAGATCCTTGCGATCGGAGCGATAGAAGTCGATGTCGAAGTCGGCGAGGAGAGCGCCTTCGGCGAGGGCTCGGGTGGCGAGACCGGCGGGGACGGTGGCCGACGAGGAGAACTCGGGGGCTGCGATGGCGATGTCGCGGAGGGAGCGGGGCTTGGCGAAGCGGATGGCGACGCCGGCACCCTTGCGGAGGGAGTCGGCGGTGAGCGCGGAGGCTTTGCCGAGGCCGATGACGAGGAGGCGCTCGGCGGCGAGGCCTGCGGGCTTGTGCAGGAGCAGGGTTTCGCCGAGGGTGGCCTTGAACTCAGCGAGCGCTCCCTGAACCCAAGGAGCGGCGGCGGCGAGGATGGGCTGGGAGGTGGTCAGCAGCTGGGGGGCCGGGTCTTCCTTGCCGGAGGCGGAGTCGACGGCGAAGACGGCGAGGAGCGGGGCGGCGAAGTCGGCGGGGTTTTGGAAACGGAGGCTGGCGTTCACCTCTTCATGGTAACGCCGGGGTGTGCGTGCGGGTTTGATGGGGTGAAGGGTGGCGGGTCTGGCGGGGTCGAAATGAGATTTGGTGGAGGAGCGGAGGAGTAAGGCTGATTGAGTCTGGAGTCTGGAGCTGGGAGTGGTTTAGTCTCCATCACCCGGTCTAAACCCACCGCCTTTAGGCGGTGTGCTTTCAGCGTCTTGCTGGATACTGGAAGAGATGGTGGAGTATCGCAAGAACGCGCATTCCGTGTGGGACATCAAGTACCACGTGATCTGGGTGACGAAGTACCGTTATAAGGTGCTGCGTGGCGAGGTCGCGGTTCGCACCCGTGATCTGCTGCGGCAGATATGCCAGGGACGGGACGTTGTAATCGTGCAGGGTTCGGTGTCTCCGGACCACATTCACATGCTGGTGAGCGTTCCGCCGCAGCTGGCTCCTGCGAAGCTGGTGCAGTATCTGAAGGGCCGATCGAGCCGCATGCTGCAGGACGAGTTTCCGCAGTTGAAGAAGCGCTATTGGGGCCAGCACCTGTGGGCCCGCGGGTACTTCTGCGCGAGCGTGGGCGCGGTGGACGAGGACACCATCCGGCGGTACATCGAAAATCAGCAGTGGGACGATCCGGGAGAGAACTTCAAGATCACCGCGCCCACCGAGCCTTAAGCCGGCTCTCAGCCGGAAGCCTTGCAG